>NZ_LZHK01000032.1:0-12789 GCF_001690415.1 Gilliamella sp. Imp1-1 | reverse complement strand
TAAGACATTTAATATCACGCATTCATTAAGCAAGAAAGGATGTCCTTATGACAATGCGGTAGCGGAAGCGACATTTAAAACAATTAAAACGGAATTTGTAAAAGGCCAACGTTTCAACTCAACGGCTGAGTTACAACGCGCTTTTTCGGCTTATGCCTATTGGTATAATCATAAACGATTACATTCTTCGTTAGGCTACTTGCCTCCCATTGAATTTAAAAAACACTTACCCCTTAATTTTTTTGTTTGAAAATGTATTGCCATTCCAAACATTCATCAATCAAATAATTATCAAACTCTTTTCCTCTATCAGAATGAAACAACTCAATCGTCTGTAAGTTCATTGGAATTTGACTCATAGCTTGCATGACCAGTGCCGCTGTTTTATGCCTGCCAGCACTTCGCCCCACTATTTCTCGATTACTGATATCAACAATTACACAAAAGTAGTGCCAACGTTGTTTAACCCTTACATAGGTTAAATCGGTCACCAATATCTTTCGTGGTTGACCTATATTAAATTCTCGATTCAGTTCATTCCCCACCAGCGATTCATTGCTTTTTTCTGTATGAATACAATATTTTTTACAGGTGTATTTCGAAACCCAGCCATTTTTCGCCATGATTCGACCTATTCGGCGTCGAGATACGGTTATGCCTTGCTTTCTCAGCTCTGCTTGCAGACGCCTTGTACCATAAGCACGATAATTAGTATTAAAAATTTTACCCACTATTTCACTCAGTGATATATCTTGTGATTGCTGCGTTAATTGCCGTTGATAATAGAAACGATTTCGGGTTACATTTAAACATCGACATAATGCACGTAAGCTGTATCGATGCTTATTATGTAAAATTAACTCGATTTTCTTCCCATTATCAACGCCGCTTGCTTTAGGATATCATTCTCCATTAACAAACGTTTATTCTCTTTGCGTAGCGCGATAAGTTCGTTCTCTTCAGTTCGACGATTATCTTTTGCGATGAATGAGCCGGTAGTTTGGTACTGCATTATCCAATTATCTAATGCTGATTTGGTGAGGTCATACTCTGCGACGATATCCGCACGTTTTTTACCATTTTGATATAGCATGACCATTTGTTTTTTGAACTCGTTAGTAAAGCTACGTTTTGCTCTTCGTGATGAATCGATTGCCATTGTTGTTACCTTCTCTTATTTTTAGTTCATCATAACAATGACCTTATAAAACTGGTACTAATTAGTGTAGCCGATCCAGAACGTGTGTGTATTTCCATTTACTGTAATTTCAAAATTCAATATAACACCTTTAGATTCGCATTCAAATTGAAACAAATCGTCATACCAATCAGGGAATATAATACTCATTAATCTAGTACCTTTTTTTGATAGAGCAACCTCATAATCTTTTACATGCATTGGATACGATGGAACGATTGCATGATGTTTTGGCTCTCTTTTTCGTTGGATACTTTTTAAGTTATCGCTTACATAGTTATATCATAATACTTTATCTAACATGGCTTCAGATATTTTTTAATAATTTTTTAATATTATAGTCACCAAAATGAGGATACACGAGGTAGATATTTGGTTTTTTTTTCCAGATATAGGGATTTCATTTTCCCAAAATATCCATTTTTTTCACCACGGCTCTTCTCCATAGGTAAAATATACGGTATCCATATCGCTAGGCACTAGTTTTGTTGATGCCCAATTATTCTCCAGCCACTACTCTTGTCTATTTTCTTATCAAATAATGAGTAGCTGTCTAATACCATAGGTTCAATCAATCGCCGAGCTTGTTTGATTTCTACTTCAGATATATCAGTAGAATTAGAAATGTTAACAAACAGCTCGGCCAGTGATTAATAAAAATTTAATAAAATCAGGGGTGTATGTGGTTGTTTTTATATCGCCTAAAAAGACTTGCTTATTGAACAATTTTTAAAAACTACACTTGCTTTTTTCTTAAATCAGCGTTTAGATATAACAGTGATAAGCATTGGGTTTGTCACTAATTTATTAGGAGGACTTATAATGGTACAAAAATTTGCTCCATACGGTAGTGATGTTTCGTCTGGCACTTATAAGTGCGCTGACTGTGGCTATATTTATTCTAACCAAAGTAAGAAATCGTTACCTCCTTGCCCTGATTATAATAAAAAACCGCACAGCAAAAATGGTTGGTATATTATGTCTGGACAGGGTGATTCAGTTAAAGATCCTCATCCACATAAAAAGTAATTTTATTCAGTTAATGCTATTAAAAGGTAGCCAATATGGTTACCTTTTTTGATTGTATCGATTTAAAATGATATTTTTTAGTTGTCAGCAATTAATTGTGACGTATGTATAACGATATGACTATTAAGTATAAATATCAATTCTTTCATATAGTTATTTTATAAACCGCTTATTTTGTTGTGAATTTATTTGATTTGTTTTTCATTTAGATGTTTTTTATAATAAAATCAATATGACTATTAAATCTAAAAGTAAGGAATATTGAAGTGAAAAAGCTAATGAAATTGGCAGTGTTACTTTCTGCTCTTTTTACAATTTCGAATGCGTATAGTGCTGAATTACCACCATCAGCAAACATAACTAAAGCTTTTGCCGATAGTGCAAAAAGGTCGATATTAGGTGAAGGTGGCGAATTTCCGGTTAAAGTGGATGCGGGTTATGAAATAACTAACATTTTTGGTAATCTTAATAATATTGTTTTTGAATATAATATGCCGACCGATAGCCAAAGCGTATCAATAGTAGACATTACAGAAAATATCAGGCTTGGGCTTAATGCTCAATTTTGTAATAAGCAAGACGTGATTGAAGTATTACGTGCTTATGATATTCGGTTTTTATTTCGTTTTCAATTCAATGATGATCGTAATGTGCCAGCAACGTTATCAATAGATGAAATTTGTAAAGAACAAAAATAAATAGGTTAAATTTATAGCTATTATTGACACCTTATTTTGATATTATTATGTATAAAATGGTTTTATAAGGCTTAATTAGTATGTTATATATTAAATAAGCTGTTTATATTATTGTATTAGATTGGGTGAATTGAAAAAGAAAAAATGACAATAAGCTTTAAGAATAAATTAATTGAATATGCTCATACTTTGAATAATATTCAAATTGACAACCCTTTTGAAAATTATCCTAACTATCAGGTTATTAGACATAAAACTAATGCCAAATGGTTGGGGTTAATTATGTCAGTGGAAAAGAATAAGTTAGGTCTAAATTCAAAAGATATGGTGGAAATAATTAATGTTAAATCTGATCCTGAATTAATTTCTATAATAAAAAATACTTCAGGTATATTACCCGCATATCATATGAATAAAAATCACTGGTGCACTATAATGCTCGACGGTTCTGTGCCGTTTGAACAAATCGTAAGTTTATTAAACCATAGCTATGATTTAACTATTTAAAATATATGATATATTTTAAATAATATAAAATGGTATAGTTGCTTACACAACAGGTTAATTCAGAAACAAAAGCTCTGTATTATCTTTTATATAAACTATCTAATTAATGCTTTGAACGGTATAAATACTTTAGACTTTTAAAAGATAATTGGTTATTTAGTTTAGTATATATCTTTTAGATTTTTTTACCCACATTACTAAAAATAAAGTTCTACCTAAGCTAAATAAAATATAAGAAAGCCATAATCCATTATTTCCCCATATTGGTACACAGATATATTGTGATATCAGCCATAAAATTAAGGCAAGGATCATAGAATCACGAATAGAAGAAGTGTAACTGATCCCAGAAAAAACGCCATAATAGATAAGACCACCAGCAACCACAATAGGAAAGATAGTAAGCCAATATTGATATTGCAAACAGATTGAGATGATTTCGATTTGATTGGTTAATAATTTAATAATTGTTGTATCAAATCCAAACCATAAAGCGATTAATATTAGAGGACAAATAATACAAGCTTGCAGTGACCAATGTAAGGTTTGATTATATAACTTAATATCTTTAGTACCTTTCGCCTTACCGCTAAATACGCTTGAGGCATTGGCAAACCCGTCAAACAAATAAGCCATTAAATAGTGAATTTGAAACAAAACGGCATTAGCAGCTAACACTTCGGTGCTAAAACTAGAACCAATCGAGATAAAATGGTTGGTAACGATTAATAAGCAAATGGTACGAATCATCAAATTGGTATTAACTAAAATCACTCCTTTCAATGATTGCCAAGATAGTATCGATTTTAAATCAGTTTGTTGATTGGATTTCGGTAAATTACGATAAATAAACCAAATGCCTAACAAAGTACAAATTATTTGAGCAATTAGTGTTGCAAAGGCAACTCCCTGCACATTCCAATGAAAGCTCCAAACAAAAATTACTGCCATAATAATATTAAGCAGATTAATTAATACTTGTAGAAATAGCACAGCCTTTACTTTAGACATTCCCATTAACCAACCAACTAAAACGTAGTTGATAAGGACAAACGGTGCTCCCCAAATTAAGACAGAGAAATAAATATCCGCGTAATATTTTACTTCTTCATTAGGTTTGATAACGTGCATTGAGGCAGAAAATATCACCTGTTGAAAAATGATAAAAATAACTCCTAAAAATATAGCTATAAATAAAGGGCGAATTAAAGATGCTCGCAACAGCAACGGATCGTCTAATGCTTGTGCGGCAAAACCAGTGGTACTGACTCGTAAAAAGCCAAAAAGCCAATAAATAGTATTAAAAATAACAGCGCCAACAGCAATGCCTGCAATAAAGGCAGGATTGGGTAAATGTCCAACCAAGGCGGTATCGACCACGCCCAGTAATGGAGTTGTAATAGTTGAAATAATAAACGGAATAACTAGCGCTAAGTAATCTTTAAAACGATATTGTTTATTAACGATAGATTGAGTTGCCATAATTTAAAAACCTAAAATAGATTTAAGAAGTTGTTTAGAATAAATATTATTAACCTGATTTAAATTGGCTATTTTATCAACTTGTTCGACAATCTGTCCTTGATAAAAGAAGATCACCCGATCGCAAAGATAAGTGATAGTCGCTAAATCATGTGTAATAAAAATGGTTGTTAAATTTAACTGTTTTTGCAGATCAACTAATAACGATAAAACTTGAGTTTGAACAGTAATATCAAGTGAACTTACTGCCTCGTCAAATAAAACAAATTTAGGTGAACAGGCAATTGCTCGTGCAATACAGATACGTTGTAATTGTCCACCACTCATTTCGTGGGGAAATCGATGATAAAATGATTCATTTAATCCTACTTGTTCTAATAGTTCAATTACTCGCTTTTTAAGTAGGCTTGCAGTAAGTTTGTCATAAATATAAATGGGTTCGGCAATAATTTCAGCAACGGTAAAATAAGGGTTAACTGAAGTGTTGTAGTCTTGAAACACAGCGCTTATTTCTCGTCGCATTGGAGATTTTCGCCATGCACGTTGTCCTATATCTTGCCCATTAAAATAAATTTTGCCACTATCAGGTTTTTCAAGCCCCAAAATTAGATTTCCAAGTGTACTTTTACCGCTTCCGCTTTCTCCTACAATACCTAAACATTCGCCTTGGTATAAAGATAAAGAAACATCTTTAATAATTGGTGTTTTTTTGCGATTAAATAAACCTTGATTAGGTTGTAAAAAAGATTTTTTGAGATTATTAATTTGTAATAACGGCGTCATTTAGATAGTCTCCAATCTATTTGGGTGGATAACGGCGTTAAATTTAGCTAATAACTGTTTACGCGTATCAATTAAGTAACGTGTATAATCATTTTTAGAATGATAAAAAATATGATCGCAACTACCTTGTTCTACAATCTGGCCTTGATTCATTACAATAATATGATCAGCGATATGGTGAATAACACTTAAATCATGCGAGATAAATATCATTGCTGTTTTCGATTTTTGTTTGATATTTTTTAATAATTGCAGAATATGAAGTTGACTAATAGAATCCAACGCTGTGGTTGGTTCATCGGCAATAATTAATTCAGGTTCAAGCATTAATGCTATTCCGATCATGATTCGTTGTAACATGCCGCCACTTAACTGATGTGGGTATTTCTTAAAGATTTGTTTTGGAACATTAAGACCAATGTCGGCAATCATGGTTAATGTTTTTTCAATAGCTTGTTTTTTACTAATTGTCAGATGTGCCAATAACGTTTCAACCACTTGATTGCCAATACAATAAAGCGGATCAAAAGCATTCATTGGATGCTGTAGTATAGCCGAAATAGCACTGCCACGAATATGGCGTAATGTTTCATGGTTTTGTTTTAATAAATCACCATTTAATTGTAATGCTATTTTAGACTGTTTAGGGTTAAATAAAACTTTGCCTTGAACCGAAAAGTAGGGCTCTAATAAACCGATAATAGCTTTGCTAGTTAAACTTTTACCGCAGCCACTTTCGCCCACAATACCTAAACATTGATGATGCTCAAGGCAAAAGGAGATATCATTAAGTAGTGTTTTGCCATTATCCAGTGTTACAGTAAGATTCTTAACCTCAAGTAATTTATTATTCATGCTGTTTTTTCCTTAGGATCAAGAATGTCACGTAAACAATCACCAAGCATATTAAATGCAGCAACCACAATTAATATTGCAATTCCGGGATAGAGCATTTGCATAGGATGCTGCATCATAACGTTTTTTGCTTCACTTAGCATTAGTCCCCATTCTGGAGTTGGTGCTTGTATGCCAAGCCCTATGAAAGATAAAGCTGAAATATTTAAAATTACCCAACCAGTATCTAGTGTGGCTAACACAACTAATTCTGACATTACATTTGGTAATAAGTGACGGCGAATAATAAATGAATGTGGTGCGCCAATTGCTCGGGAAAATAAAATATAGTTTTTACGGCTATATTTGATAACCGAGCTGCGAATCATACGACTATACCAAGCCCATTTGACCATAATATTGGCAATAATAACGTTCTCATTACCCACACCAAGTACGCCTACAATAGCAAGAATCATCACTTGGCTAGGAAAAGAGAGCATAATATCGCATAAACGCATAATACACTCGTCAAGTTTACCTCGTTTATAACCTGAAATTAGGCCAATTATTGCACCAATAACGATGGTAATAATCATGGTTAATAATGACAAAAATAACGTGGAGCGAATGCCATAAAGTAGTCTTGAAAAAATATCACGTCCAAGATGATCACAACCTAACCAATGTTGAGCAGACATTGGGGCGTATTTACGAATAATACGTACTTTATTAGGATCAAATGGTGCAATATAAGGGGCTAAGATACCTAATATAATGATAGTTGCAATGATAATTAAACAACATAATGCAGTTTTATTTTTACACACCTGCTTAAGTACATTCATGACAAACCACCATTATCACGTAAACGAGGATCTAGTAAATGATGAAGAACATCGACAATAAAATTACATACCACAAATAATATTGCCATAATTAAAATATAAGCTTGGATAACGGGGTAGTCTCGATTCATAATAGCTGCAATACATAACCGTCCAAGTCCTGGCCAGGAAAATATATATTCAACCACAAATGAGCCAGCAATTAATTGCGGAATTGTCATCCCTAATGCGGTAATAGTGGTATGTAACGAATTGATTAATACATGCTTAAGAATAATTGTTCGTTCTTTTAGTCCTCGGCTACGTGCATAAAAAACGGAGTAGTTACGCATGTTTTCTAGCATGTTATTACGAATAAAACGAATATAGGTTGAAATATAAACGAATGATAGCGTTAAAGTTGGTAGGATTAGATTTTGCCATGTGCCATATCCATTAGTTGGAAGTAAATCTAAATAATTAGCAAAAAACCAGATAAATAAAAGCCCAAGCCAGTAGCTCGGCATAGCCGTGCCTAAAAAAATTATAATACGTAAAATATGATCAAAAACTGAATTAACAAAAATGGCACATAAAATGCCTAAGATCAGACTAATAATCAACGTAAAAATAAATGAAGATAATGCTAAAAGCAGTGTTGGTTGTAAGCTTCGAATGATCTCATCTAATACTAGCCTATCTCGATGTACAAAAGAACGACCAAAATCAAGTTGAAAAACGTTATATAACCAACTGATGTAACGGTTCCAAAATGGTTCATTTAAACCTAACTCTAGGCGCATACTTTCAATAGCATCAGGCGTGGGCATAATTTCATTTAAACGTAATGCTACTTCAGCAGGATCAGAAGGGGCTAAATTAATAAGTAGAAAAGCGATAAACGAGATACCGATAATAATCGGTATCATCATAATTAAACGTTTAAAAAAGTAATTTAACATTATTACTAACTAACAAAATAAATTAAAAATGCATTTTCTCAAAGGGAATGTCAAACTGCGAAGGAGCAAATTCAATACCTTTTAGTGATTTTATGGCGATAGCTCGGTTGCGTTCATAAGTTAACGGAATATAGACCGCTTGGTTATGCAATGTTTCAAGCACATAACGGTAAAGATCTTGACGTTCTTTTTCATCAGTTGAAATTAATGCTTTACTAATGCTTGCATCAATTTGAGCTTTCTCTTTCAATCCTTGTTGTGCCATATAATCACCATATACTGGTAATTTCATGCCAGACATAAAAGATTGTGGGTCATAAGGCATTCCCCAAGAAATATCAAATACCATATCAAAATCACCAGCTTTTTGGCGATCACGATAACCTTGTTCTTCTTCTCCATGAATGTTAAGTTTTAAACCAACCTGTTCAAACTCATCTTGCATATATTGTGCGATAGTTTTTTGAGATGCAGTATTGCTATCATAATAAAGAGTTATTTCAAATGATTTGCCATCTTTTTGACGGTAATTCTGACCTTTTTGTTTTAGCCAACCTGCTTTATCAAGTAGTTCTTCGGCCAATTTAGTATTATATTCGTAAGGTTTTAACCCAATATTTGCATAAGGAATATTAGTAGCCATTAATGTATCAGCTGGCGCTTCGCTACCATTTAAGATACCTTCAGAAATATCTTTTTTATTAATGATATGTTCGATTGCTCGGCGCACATTAGCATCGCTTAAAGCGGGTCGAGTGGTATTCATCAATACGATACGGCTTGATACAGGTTTTGACATTAATGTTTGAAATTTATCCATTTCTGAAAAACGTTCAAATGAATCGGCATCCACCATATTTTTACCATAAATTAAATCAATTTCACCTTTTTCAAGTGCCATTAAACGGCTTTGGTTGTCTGCTATAACTTTCATGGTAACAGTTTTCAGTTTTGGTTGCTCACCCCAATAGTTAGGATTTGCGTTAAAAACAGCACACTGATCTTTTTTATGATCACCTAAAATATAAGGGCCTGTACCAATATAAGATTTAACGCCATTTTTTGTTTCACCATCGATCATTGAATTCGGTGAAATAAAGCGCATGGGTCTGGTTACTGCAATTTCAATCAAAAACGGGTAGTAAGGCTCTGACAGATTAACTTGAAGAGTATAATCATCTACCGCTTTAACTTCAGTAATTAAACGTACCATTTCAAGCCATGTATGGCGCACTTTATTTGACAGGACAGCATCCCAGTTTAATTTTGCACTGTGAGCATCAAATTTAGTACCATCACTAAAGGTAACATCTTTTCTCAGTTTAAACGTATAGGTTTTTCCTTGGTTTGTAATAGTCCAGCTTTCGGCAAGCCAAGGAGAAAATGTGCCATCTTGATTATAATGAACAAGCGACTCATAGAGCATATTTTGAGCCCACATTTCACCTCCATAAAGGTGTGGATTCAAATCGCGTATATCTCGGAAGTTTGCAAAAGTGATATCATCTTTTGCAAAACAGTTAAAGCTAAAAAGCGATAAAAGTGAGACAATTAATAGCTTTTTAATGTGGCTAAAGTTTAAAAGCATGTTTAATCCAGTAAATTATTATAAAGAGCAAAATATTAACATAATCGTAAATGATAATAAATATCATTTATATTTTTATGGATAAACACAATTAAAATTAGTACTCTTCTTTATAACATATTTATATATTAAAGGTGCTTTGATACTTTTAAGTAAGGGTTTGTGTAATATTTTAATATTTGGATTAGTATAATAGTCAGTGAGTAAATTTACTAAATAATCAGACAAATATTATTGAATTGCTTTATAATGCATATGAATAATTTATTTTTTATTTAGGATACATTTCATGTCATTTGACTCTCTTGGTTTAGATACCAAGATTTTAAAAGCAATTCAAGAACAAAACTATACCGATCCAACTCCCATTCAACAACAAGCTATACCTGTAATCTTATCTGGTAAAGACCTTATGGCGAGTGCACAAACAGGAACAGGTAAAACGGCAGGCTTTGGTTTACCAATATTACAAAAACTTATTGAACAGCAAGCAAAAGAAGCTAATAATCCAAAATCTAAAAAAGGCAAACGTCCTTTATATGCCTTGATTTTAGCCCCAACGCGTGAGCTGGCTGCGCAAATAGGTGAAAATATTCGCGATTATAGTCGTTATTTGCCCATTCGTTCATTAGTAGTTTTTGGTGGAGTGAGTATTAATCCACAAATGATGAAATTGCGTGGTGGTGTGGATATTTTAATTGCAACACCAGGGCGATTGCTTGATTTACAGCAAAAAAATGCGGTGGATCTGTCAACGATTAAAATACTGGTGTTGGACGAAGCTGATCGCATGTTAGATATGGGATTTATACATGATATTCGTCGTGTGATTGCCAAGCTACCTAAAAAACGGCAAAATTTAATGTTTTCGGCAACTTTTTCGGATGAAATAAAAGTTTTGGCTCAATCTATTTTGCAGTCACCTGAATCTGTTGCTGTAGCAAAAACCAATAGTGCTTCAGAACAAATTACTCAATATGTGCATCGAGTTGATAAACGCCGTAAGCGTGAGCTACTATCTTATTTAATCGGTAAAAATCAGTGGCAACAAGTGTTAATTTTTACACGAACCAAATATGGTGCAAATCATTTAGCGGAACAATTAACGAAGGATGGCATTAAATCAGCAGCTATTCATGGTAATAAAAGCCAAGGAGCTCGAACAAAAGCATTAGCTGATTTTAAAAGCGGACAAATTAGGGCATTGGTTGCCACAGATATTGCCGCTCGAGGTCTTGATATAGAGTTATTACCTTACGTTGTTAATTATGAGCTCCCTCAAGTTGCTGAGGATTATGTTCATCGTATTGGTCGAACAGGTCGAGCGCAGAATCAAGGGCAAGCTCTCTCGCTTGTGTGCATTGATGAATTGCCACAATTAAAAGCAATTGAAAAATTAGTTAAAAAAACGATTCCAGAATTAACAACCAAAGGGTTTGAAGTTGATCCTAAAATTAAAGCTGAACCTGTAAAAAAATCGTCACCAAGGCGTGCGCCAGCAAAAATAAGAGGTTCATCTTCAAATCGATCGTTGCAATCCAATCAAAATGGTGTGATCTCCAATAAACATAATCATACTCAAAATAAGCAAACTTATATTTAATAAGAAGGAAATTATTATGGTAAATCGCAGCAGACGTTTACGAAAAAAATTACACATTGAAGAGTTTAAAGAATTAGGTTTTACCGTTAGTTGGTCGTTTGACGAAGGTACAACTGAAGAAACTTTAGATAATATCGTCGATCAGTTTATTCTTGAGGCTATTCAACCCAATGGTTTAGCTTATGAGGGGAGTGGTTATTTAAATTGGAAAGGGATTATTTGCACCCAAAAACTAGGTAATTGTACCGAAGAACACCGTGACATTGTCACAAAATGGCTTGACGAACACGGTCTAAAAAGTGTTAAAACTAGCCCACTTATCGATATTTGGTGGGATGAATTAGAATTCTAATCTATTGGTGATCTCTAAATAGAAAATAGTCACTGGTGTGGCTATTCAGGTACAATATAGTATTTCGGTAAGGAGTACTTATATAATGAACGAAGGTACTATTTTTAAACTTGATAAAAAGTATACGCCTTTTTTATTCAAAGCGATAGAAGCAGCAAAGAAAAGCGAATTTGTGACCAAATATAAATACGATATCGATCATTTTTATATATCTTTTAATAATTATATAAGCACAAATAATGGATTTAGCTGTTATACAATAAGCTTTTATTCGAAAGAGATAACGCAAGATAATTGGATGGACATTGGGACTGGCGGAATAGTTATAGATGATATAAATGTTGATATAGATGTTGATTCTGGCGATGTTATTTCCATTTATGCAAGTCGTTAACATAAAAAAGAATTTATAAAAATTATTGGTATATAAAAATAATTACATTAGCGATTATATTTATTGCTACTAAAATTTTTTAAATTATCTAAGAGTAAATCGTTTTATATATTGGTACAGCTAGTTTTTTCAATGATAGATTATCAACGGATGATATTACAACTTTAATATGGATTGCTTTTTTATAATTTTCTTTCCAACTGTAAGAAAAAGATATCCAAGCTAATATTTACAAATCTTAACAAAAAGGTCAGCATTTTATATTTAAATGATGTTATTTTTTATTTACAATATAGGCTTGTTTTAGTGAGTTACTATATTTCTTTTTTATCTAAAACAAAAATGATTTTATAAAAATTAATCGATACACTATAATAAAAATATTATATTAAACAATTACTTGAAATATTGAATAGGTTATGGTAGAATGAAAGAAGCAACACAACACAACACAACACAACACAACACAACACAACACAACACAACACAACACAACACAACACAACACAACACAACACAACACAACACAACA
>NZ_LZHK01000031.1:0-2011 GCF_001690415.1 Gilliamella sp. Imp1-1 | reverse complement strand
GCCTAAAATGGTACTGCATTTTGTTCCACCTGTCAAGTAATATTTTGTTTTATTTAGATTTTTTATGGTTAATCGCTTATTTAATAAGCTTGTCTTTCTAAAGCGATTAAAGTATAGCCGTTTAAGAAATAGTTGGCTAGTTTTTTGGCGGACTTTTTTGTAAAGAAATGTAAATTGTAAGAATTATTCATCATGAATGGGCATAAACTTTATGGTTAAATTAATCTAAATATTTTATAGCTAAAAAGTTTAATCGACTATTTAAACAAAATACCAAGTATTTTTATTTAAATAGTCATTATTGAAGAGAAAATTATGGTGTAACGCAAGCTCCTCTATAGTCTTGATCTGAAAGATATCTAGCGCCAACAACACCTGTATTTGTCTCTACAACGCGAGTATAAAAGTCAATAAGATCTGATGTCCAATAATACCCTCTTAGCTCCCCCCAAGCAGGATCGCCAACTTGAAAAAATTCCCAATCACTATCTTTATAGTAGATTTGAGTCACTCGTCCCCATTCGCTAAATAATCCCCCCATCCAATAACCATTGGTTATATAACTAATTTTTCGTAAAGAGGCTCCGTCTGCTATACCATTTTGCCAATCCACAACTATATCTTCGCCACGCCTTGCATTGGTAAAATCAAGCACTTTGGTCATACGATATCCACCACCATTAAAGTTATTACAAAATGCTACTGCATTTTGATACCCCCCTGCACCACCTTTTTTAGTGACATACCAACGCTCTAACCTAAAACTATACAATGGGTCATTGTTTTTATCGTGTAAATAAAATGTTGAAGGAATAAAAGAACCAGGATTACTCTCCTTAGGACCCGTTAAGTTAATTTTTACAAGCCCTGTAGGTAGCGTATTTTCAGCATTTAACGTTAATGTTACCCCTCCCGTCGAAATTGTTCGACCATTTTTATTTACTATATCTTGTGCTTTCATTCCTGCAACACTCAAGTAAAAAAATAAATTATGAGAGCCTGTGGTTGGAAAGTTTGCTCCAGGATTCGCTGGATTATAAGCATAAAATCCTCTATATTTATTCCAATCACCATGCGGATCGTTAAGAGAAGAAACTGCACCATCGTAAGGTATATCATTTGAATGCCAATCATATTCTAAGTTAGGCATAGCATAACAAAATTGTGGTTTATCCATTTTGGGATAAAGATAATAGGTATGCCTATTTCCAGTAAATTTATCACTTTCAGAAGGAATACCATATTCTGTCTTAATGCTTACATCTTCCACTTCTAACGTCAATTGATAAGGTGCATCACAGCCATTTAATGCTTTATCTGAGTTATCCTTCACATAATTAGTAATATCTTGACCATATAAATTCTGCCATTTAATTTTTAATTTACTTGAATTGACACGATGGAGTGTATCGCCATCATCATCCTTCCAATAACCATTGTCATCAATAACTTTATCGGTCAATACTTCTGGATAATCCCCATGAGGCACTAATGTCTTGATATCTGCAAAAGTGGCTAAAAGTTTATCTAACACTAATGGGTTTTCCATACTTGAGCTATCATTTGATACAGTAATAATTTTGTTTCCGGGCAATGTTACTGATAATAAGGGACTAATTGAATCGGCATGAGTCGCACCGCCATCAAAGGTTAAATAAGGCGCAGTACCGTGAATGTAATTAGAAGTAGTAGCCGATAGTGCCTGCGATTCTAAAGAGTACGGTAATAACAACAACGGCGCTAATGCCAATGGAATTTTTGAAAATAGTTTTGTGGATAATTTCGAAAATAATTCGAGAGATAATTTCGATGATATAAATGAGCTTCGAGTAAAAACTTGTCGAATAGGATTATTTGATAAATTTAAGACATAAGTTTGCCAGTGCTTGTGCCTTGTGCCTTGTGCCTAAAATGGTACTGCATTTTGTTCCACCTGTCAAGTAATATTTTGTTTTATTTAGATTTTTTATGGTTAATCGCTTATTTAATAAGCTTGTCTTTCTAAAGCGAT
>NZ_LZHK01000030.1:0-7794 GCF_001690415.1 Gilliamella sp. Imp1-1 | reverse complement strand
GACATTTAATATCACGCATTCATTAAGCAAGAAAGGATGTCCTTATGACAATGCGGTAGCGGAAGCGACATTTAAAACAATTAAAACGGAATTTGTAAAAGGCCAACGTTTCAACTCAACGGCTGAGTTACAACGCGCTTTTTCGGCTTATGCCTATTGGTATAATCATAAACGATTACATTCTTCGTTAGGCTACTTGCCTCCCATTGAATTTAAAAAACACTTACCCCTTAATTTTTTTGTTTGAAAATGTGTTGCCATTCCATTTTGAAAATCCTGCGGAGAAAGCGAGCCTGCCAAATAGCTTTTTATAATATCGATAGAATTCATTTATTATCACCTATTGGATATCGCAACAGATCAAGGGTAACATTTTTTTTTCATATTACTCAATTTTAATTGATTAAATTTTGAGATCTTATTTTGAAATGTTACCTCTATTTTTCCCTTATATAATCAATAATAATCATATATTAATTGATGACGATAAACAAATCACACATTATTCCAATTCAAAAAATGACGCCCTTTAATGTACTGGATATCACCGCAGGCGATAAGTCAGCTTGCTGATAAATTATAGTGCTTCCACTACAGAAGTGGATTTCAATTTGTTCTATATTATCTATATGGTTTACTGTATGCTCAGGCAATAATTGGATAATATCAGCTGATAATAAAGCATTAAAATTTGTTTTCATTATTCCATAAGTATCATGGATAGTGATACCACTAAATTTATGGTTATCTTCAGATAAATTAATGAGTTCATAGCCACTATGTTCTTTTTTATCAAGACCTATTTCTATATCAAAAAGCCCGATTTTAGCCGTGTACAAAATGGCTGATTTCATTGTTTCTATTCGGCAATGTCGAAAAAAAGCCTCTTTCACTAAAGCAGAAAGACACTTCAAAAAGCCGCCATTGTTAATAATATCAATAAGATCAATATTTAATTTTCCCATATTTAACATTCTATCTTTTTATTGTTCCAGTTTTTCATTTATCATAAGCGTAAAATAAAAAACCTGATAGTAACAAAACTATATATTTGATAAATTAGATGATTTATCATTTCATTATTTACATTAACCCAATGAAAACACTCAGCCGAAAACTCGCTTTAACACTGTTAGCTATCGAAATGATTGCACAATCTTCAAAACAGGATATTGAGAATATTCTCTTTGCAAATTATCTTGATAAAGATGGTCAACCGTTAGCATATACAAATATGTATGATGATGCTATTCAACCGTTTTTATTAGGCTATTTTATTGATATTGAATTGAAAGGCTATTCTAATCAATATTTAAAACAATATGTTAGTGCTTTATATGGTGAACCTATTACCATTATAGGGGACGAAGATATTTTGCATGCATGTCCTTGTTGCCATTATTTAACCTTAACTCATCAAGGACAATACGATGTTTGCCCATTATGTTATTGGGAGGATGATGGCACACTAAGCACTGAATTAGACCATTATAGTTCAGTTAATCACTCGACATTAAGCAAATATAAAGTAATGTTCGACAAAAAACAAAAGGCTACTTTGATGAATATTCCGTATAAATTAGCTAATAGAGATTTATAATAATTGCATCAAATCTAGATTTGATTATGCAATAAATTAACCACGCTTTTGGGGATTAACGTATCAAAGGGTGCTTAGATGACAAAAATATTGGCGTTATGGAATAAACAAACATTACCTATAAAAAACGGGATTTACTTTTCTACTGGTGAATCAATATCTCTTTCAGCCCAGTTTTATCCCCAATTATTAATTCAAAAAGGGAAACCATTCAACCTTAACCTTTTTTTGGATAAAGATCCTGATAATATCACTAACATAGATATCATCCAAAAAATCACCCTAACAAATGGTAATCAATGCTTTTTAGGTGAAGGAAGTTATGGTTCAGAAGGGTTTATTGCTTACTTAACACCTAAAGATGATTTAAAATGGGTGATCTATTTTGAAAAATCAAACCCATTCATTAATGCAACTGAATTGCCAAACCACTTTCTTATAGTGAAATCAAGTGCCGATTTCAAAATAGTGATTGAATTAAATAACCCAATAAATCTTATTTTAACTAAATAAGATTTATTATATTGTTTTTACCCATACAAATAACGCCAAATAACACATGAGGCTAAAATAAATGAGAAAGCTGAAAAAGTAATATATGCTTTAACAAAGATATGGCATAATCAGCCAATATTCAAAAATCCAAAAGAAAAATAGAAAACAAAAGCTTAGATGGCTTATTAATTTTTAATAAATGGTTAAACCACATAAAGCAATTTTAAGTAAATGCCTTATACATTATTAGCGAATTATTTTTATAATTTGATATTAACAATCTGGCAATTTCCTACATTTAATTTGATGATTTTATGGTATGAAAAGGAATATCTCTGATGGAGAAAAACAAACAACAGGTTGTAGATTTATTAATATCTCATAGTCAAATTTTAGTCAGATCTAGACCATACAGTGAAGAATTATCGCAATGGGGTAAACAAAATATTGCACAAGGTGCAGTTATTCATAAGGATTATGTCATTTTTGACCCATTACCTGATGATGCTTTCGGTGCAAACGTTTTTTTAACCTTATCAGATAGTTTTACAATGGATAACCAAACCCAACGATGCATTGTTGTTCCCTTTTACACACATCCCAAAAATACGATTGAGGTTGCCTCTGCCACAGAAAAATTTACTATTAACCTACAATTAGATGCACCATTATATTCACTGTATTATGAAATCTGCGAAGGTGATGAAGTTTTTTATAAATTTACCTTTATACCTGCACTTGTACCAATCACAGCTCACTACATTATTGATGACCAATGGGGTGGCAAAAAAGGAAAAATGCTCCAATCGGGTAAAGTATAACCACCTTCAACCTGATTAACTCTAATCAAAGCATAAAAATAAACCAATAAGGACTAAATTGTTTTTGTCTGTGGTAGAAATGTTAAAAATCTTGTCAAAAACTTTCAGGTAACTATATGTTTAAGTAAAAAAAGCATTTAAATATAAACAGTATTTAAGTATAAAATTAAATTTTGTTGATATTAAATTGTCGATATTCCTCAACTACTAATCAAAGGTCTCCAAATGTTATAAAAGATTATTACCTATTTTAATAAAACATTCAGGTAGACCATTGATTTCATGTTAAACTAACAAAAATACTTAATTAATATAAACCAGTTACTCAATAATCATCTAATAATATTTTTCTTAAATTAATCGAGAATCAAAATTAAATATTATCAATTTTTTGCTGCCAACACCCGTTCAACTGTATCAACAATAGCTTGAGTTTGGGAATCAATTTCGATATTAACTTTATCTCCGACTTTCTTAGCGTCTAGCGTGGTAATAGCTAACGTTTCAGGGATTAAATGAATAGCAAAATGATTTTCTTTTACCTGCCCAATTGTTAGGCTTGCGCCATCAATACCTATAAAGCCTTTATATAATACATATTTCATAAATTCTTTCGGCAATTGTAGCGTCATTTCACAATTTGTGGCAGTTTTTTGAATATCAACAATAGTTGCAGTGCAAGATATATGCCCAGACATTACATGACCACCAATTTCGTCACCATATTTAGCACTACGCTCAATATTCACAAAATCATCGATTTTTTTATCGCTCAATGTCGTTAATACAAGGGTTTCTTCCATAATATCAAACGACACAATATCTTTATCGAACCCCGTTACAGTTAAGCAACATCCATCATTGGCAATCGATGCCCCTATTTCAATTTTATTAGTTAATTGATGCGGTAATTTAACTTTATATGTTCTTAATTTATTTTGATCAACAATATCAATAATTTGACCAACGCCTTGAACAATGCCTGTAAACATAGATATACCTCAAATTTTCTTAATATTGAATATTCTATCTCAATCTGATTAGGATTTCCTATTTCTATTTTCTACTGGTATGATCATTTAAATATTTCCCGATCACTTATTATCTATAGCGATAACAAATTCATATTTCAAAGTATAGTCAAGGATATATCATTATGTTAAAACTGATTTTAGCCATTTCTGTCGGTTCAGTAGCAGGGGGATTAATGCGTTGGTTCTTATCACTTAAACTCAATGTTATTGCTTTTACTATTCCACTAGGTACATTGCTATCTAATTTAGTTGCTGGCTATATTATTGGCTTTGCAATTGCCTTTTTTAATCACTCTAACCTTTCTGCTGAATGGCGGTTATTGGTTATAACGGGTTTTTGTGGTGGCTTATCAACTTTTTCAACCTTTTCTGCCGAGGTGGTTAACTTTTTACAAGACGGTCGAATATCTTGGGGTTTAGCAACAATATTGATTCATGTAATTGGTTCAGTTTTAATGACATATTTAGGTATTTTATCGTATCAATATTTGCGATCTTAAAATAACTCAATTAATAAATCACATAAAAAATAATCATAAATAGAGTTTACAACCTTAAAATACTGTATTAATATACACTGTATAGAAAAACAGTACAGAGGTTATTATGCTTATTGAACATTCTACACAACAACTTATGGCTATTAATTTTGAGTCCCCTTTTCAACAAATATTACAACAACAACGCCCTTTATTAAAATCACTTAATAAAGCTAAAAAATGGCAATTATGGCTTTCTGACAGACCAATGTTAAAACGTTCATGGGTTAATACTGCTGGGTTAGATAAACACAAAGTGATTCATCTAGCAAATTTAAATAATGAAAACATAGTATCAATCATTGAAAAAGCCTTACAATACAAAACCTGTAGCTATGTAGTTGCTTGTATCAACAACCTTAATGAACAAGACAAAGCACGCTTACAAAAAGCCGTATCATTAAGTGATACTTGTCTACTTTTAGTACACGATGAGCAAAGTGAACAATCTATCCAATATCATTAAAAATAAACATATTATCGAAAAGAAGCATATTTTTTATATGTTAGAAAGCAAATCTAAAATGTTTAATAAACTAATATACCACTATAAAAATTAAGTTAAGTATTTGATGTATAGAAAACTCAGTGCTGAGCATTTAACAATGTTCAGCTTTTTTTGATAGTTATAGTTATTAATAATAGTAATTGATGCAGTTTTTTTCGAGCAACCTTTCCAATCACCGTCATGGGTTATTGATCTACAATAACGAGTTTTTTCGGCAAATGGATTTTTATTAGTAATTAAAATTTTTTGCCTTGCTACTACAGCCAGCGATTTTAAAGTACCCTATTGTACCACGCCTAAAACGGTTATTTTCGAAAAATGTGTTACTCTAATTTAAGTATAAACAGACTGTTTGCTTTCATAGTCCAATCTATATTTTTAATTAAAATCGAAAACTTATAGATTAATTTTTTTTTATTATTGTGACTTTATTTTTCAAGAAAAGCGCTTTTATTATTTAATAACAGTCGTTTAATAACAACTGGTTAATAACAAAAGCGCAAATTTTTAAATCTTATTAGTCGGGGCGTTTTTTGGTTTTAAGTTATTAAAGCTTAAGGCCAACTGGTTTTGCCAGCCGATGCTCCATTAAGCAGCGGCTTAGTTCTTTAAGGTGTAGTACAGATAGCAGAATATGGGTAGTTCGGAGGATCGTTATAAACATAACCTTGGTTCGCCGATGCTATAAACTGATTGCTTCCCACAGTGTCACTCGTCCAAATGTAGGAGGGGAATTCTATAGAACCCATACCTGGATACCACTCCGTAAGAAATCCTGCACCTATTTGTCGTTGGATATGATTACCTGTTGACGATGGCATGCCGCCATGGACTCCTGCGCTGCATGGGAACGACGACCATTCCTCTTCTCCACATTTTGCATTAGTTAGATCCTTGATCTGTGGTAGACGATAACCTAAGCTATTACACCAAGATTCTTGTTCAGAAAATGTTCCTCTATTAAAATAATCCCCCCCACGACTCACAAACCACTGCTTTAACTTAAATCCATATTTCACAACCACATTACCACTACTATCTCGACCCTCTAATTCAAATACCTGTGGTAAATCTGGCACGGCAATTCGACCTGGACTATCTGATTCTTTTTGACTATCACTTGCCGCTGGTCCTGTCAACCTAACGCGTGTTACGACTTTTCCAAAATCCTCAGGAGGAAACATACCTTCAGCCACTTCTCTTGTCACTGTCGCAGTGATTCCTTCATGCGTAACAGATTTCCATGTCAATTCATTTATATCCACTCCAGTTATAAGTAAATCAAAATATAAATTATGCGCACCTGTGGTCGGAAAATTTAGTTTGTATAATTCAGGATTAGTTGATTGAACTAAGAAGCCCTTCTCCATATTCCATATGTCAGCTGGACCGTCGAGCATGGGATTAAAACTAATAAGTGGCCTTGCGAATTCTACTTTTATACAAACATCATTATCTGATGCATTAGGATTAATGTAATACGTTACGCTACCTTCTGCAAAGTTACTAGTTTCTGGTACACCATACTTAGTTTTTAAATACCCTTTTGTATTACTTAATTCTACTTTATAAGGTGCATTACATGTCGTTAATGCATCACTACGATTAACTGTTTTATTATTTTTATCTGTAATACTCAACGTGATCACCCCATCTGCTGTTAGACCATCTTGTCCGTCTCCATCATCATCGCGCCATTTATTTTGTGCCACCAACTCATTTAAGCTCACTGAATCAGATGATGGCTGGACTATCATTTCAATATCAGCCAGAGTATCCCCTACATTAGGTAACTTGATTGGCGCTACCAGTGATGAGGGATTATTTTGTGGTGTAAATATTCGACCGTCTGACAACTTAATAGTTAATAAGTCATCTGTGGTAGTCAATTTGGTAGTACCATCATCAAGCGTTAAATAGGGGGCTGTGCCTTGAATGGTATTTGATGTAGTGGCCGATAACGCTTGCGATTCCAATGAATACGGCAATAACAACAACAGCGCCAGTACCAATTGAATTTTTAAAAATGATTTTGTAGATAATTTCAGAGATATAAATAAGTTTTGAGCAAACACTCGCCGAATAAAATTATTCGATAAATTTAAGACATAGGCTTGCCAAGTCTTGTGACAAAAATGATATTGCATTACGATTCATCCATCAAGTACATTGTTTTATTTTATATTTATTAGCTTGTTAAATAAGCTTGTTTTCCTAAATCGATGGAAGTATAGCCGTTAAAAAAATAGTTGGCTAGTTATTGGGCTTACTTTTTTGTAAAGAAATGTAAAGATAGAAACGATTCAGCTTTAGCAATAAGTCAATTTTTTAGCAAAATATGATGTTAATTTTATGATAAATTAACTTTTTATTTTTAATACTTAATATTAGTAATAACCGCCAAAACACAAAATCTCCAAACTGCCAGTTTGGCGCGTTAACCTAACTTAGTGATCATGCATTTTGATGTTGTGATAAGACAAGCATATTAACCTTGATAGCGCTGTAAGTATGTCCCCCTAAAATTGCTCAGGTAGGGTATTGATTTTATTTAATTTTTTATTTTAATTAAACCTAGATTACACCATGAAGTGCAATTCTTCTTAACTCCTTAGAATAAAAATCGGCAGGGCTTTTAAACTTATGCCGTTTTCTTGGGCGTGTGTTCAATAGATATTGTATTTTCTTTATCTGTTTGTCGTCAACTAATGAAATGGCCGCTGACTTAGGTATAAACTGACGTATTAAGCCATTGGTGTTTTCATTTGTGCCTCTTTGCCAGCTTTTATAAGGCTCC
>NZ_LZHK01000029.1:0-2391 GCF_001690415.1 Gilliamella sp. Imp1-1 | reverse complement strand
CAAATTAAACTGCCATTATCAAAATTGGATTTATTTCATTCAGACCGAGGCAAAGAGTTTGATAATCGGTTATTAGAGGCGTGTTTTAAGACATTTAATATCACGCATTCATTAAGCAAGAAAGGGGGTCCATATGACAATGCGGTAGCGGAAGCGACATTTAAAACAATTAAAACGGAATTTGTAAAAGGCCAACGTTTCAACTCAACGGCTGAATTACAACGCGCTTTTTCGGCTTATGCTTATTGGTATAATCATAAACGATTACATTCTTCGTTAGGCTACTTGCCTCCCGTTGAATTTAAAAAACACTTACCCCTTAATTTTTTTGTTTGAAAATGTGTTGCCATTCCAAGAGTTTTGAGCTAATTCTTGGCTGGTTTTTCTTAATTCCTCTGGAGAAACAGAGGTTCTGTTACGAAGCTTTTCAGCTATTACTTGGTTTTGCTCGTATGATAGGTGATTAGCCTGATATTGTGGGATGATGTTCGTTCCCATAATACCTTGTTCTTTGAGAAATTCATGATATTTTTTTATCGCTTTATTTTTTAAAATCCCATCTTTGTAAACGCTTTCCCCATCAATGGGCGTAGCTAAAATACTTCTAAAGCGCTCTAAAACTGGTTTAAATATTTTGTCAGTTATTTCTTGAACATTATTCAGTTTTGTTAGATCAACCATCTTTAATTCCATTATTCACTTTGTTGTTTTAATTTTAATATAAGTTTTCCTAAACTATTTTCTTCTGTAGATTCCTTTGAATTAAGCCATTTTTTTATTTTGAGTTCTAATGAATCAAATTCAAAAGCAAAATAAATCTCAGGATGAGATTGTTGTAAGTATTGCAATATATTTGTTAAATATACATTTTTATTTATTGCTACTATAGCGTCAAGAAGCTCTTTCGGTACCTGCCACCAAGGTGATGTCTGTACAGCTTGTTCAAACGGCACATGCACCACATGCGATTGGTGATTAATCCAGTAAAAGGCAAAGGCAGGGAGCACGTCTTGCCAGCTATCGGTAAAATAATCGAGCATGATTGACAGGTACTCACCATCCCAATAGCGAAAAAATACTGTTTCGCCATCGGGCATTATGGCTTGGGTTAAGCTGCGTAAATGCGCGCAGATGTCTTCAAAGGGTAAATGAGAGCGTGCTAACCAGCCCCAGTCTTTATACTCGGTGTTGTTTACCCAATCTAAAAAAGGACTGTGCTCATCAAGCCTAACTAGCATAGGCATTACTGAAAACCAGTGCTCGTAAGGGGTGCCAGTATAAAGGCCATAAGGCGTTTGCGAGCCATCGGTAATATAGTAGTTTTTAACGGCTTGCGCATCACTGACGTTAGAAAGTACCGCATATAAAGGCATGGATGAGGTGGCGGTAATGGTGCGCCAGTTAGCTAGTTGCATATCTAGCATAATCCACTCCTTGCATCGAACAATAAAATGGGGAATGCCAAAAATCTGTTCAGCCTATAAAATAAAAAAAAGAATATTTAACATGATGTTTCATCACTAAAGCCATACAACCAACAACCTGCTTCATCATATTTACCAAAATGCCTTTAGAAAATGTTAAGAAACCGAAAATTAAATGTATTTGCTTATTTAAAATACGTTATTTTTGTTATTGAAACAATATTTTTGAATGATATTATTTCAATAATCTTTTTATAGCGCTTATTGTTGTATAAATTATTTCGTTTATTTAACATCGGTATTATTGATATAATCTATTAGTTTATTGCTTAACTTGTAGGATTTACTAGCATTGTTTACAGTAATTTGAGAAACTACTGTAATGAATATACATAAAAAAACAAAACTAACGGCTTATCACAGACAAGAGATATGGCGCTTATATCATAAAGAAAAAATAACGGTCACTGATTTGGCAAAACGCTTTATGGTCAGTCGGCCTACCATTTATAATGTACTAAAGAAAGCCCGATTGAAGCTTTTTGTGCCTTTAACCAGTAAGAATGAACGTTATAAAACCATTCGTTATGGAATTAAACGTCTGGTTAAAGTCGAAAAATCGATTGAAGATAAATTAAGACGGCAAGCTAAACGCTATAACAAAACCTATCCGGGTGAAATGTTACACGTTGATACCAAACGTTTACCTTTACTTAAAAATGAAACGAAACAGCAAACTAGAGAATATTTATTTGTCGGTATTGATGATTTTTCACGTGAGCTTTATGCGGGTATTTACCCTAATAAATCCCAATTTAGCGCGGCACAATTTTTACAAAACGATTTGTTAACCCAATGTCCTTATACTATTGAATGTGTTTATTCCGATAATGGACGTGAATATCAAGGCACCAGCGAACACTTATTTGTTAAAACGTGTAACAACCACCGTATTAATCAAAAATTC
>NZ_LZHK01000028.1:0-682 GCF_001690415.1 Gilliamella sp. Imp1-1 | reverse complement strand
TGGATTCAAACATGAAGTGCAATTTTAAACACGGTGGAGTGAAGAAAGTAGAAAGGTGATTTATACTAGCACCTTCGCACCACCACAGTTTGGAGATTGCTATGTATTATAATCACCTTTCTAGGAAGGAAAGATACCAGATTTTCGTATTATTACAAGCCGGAAAGAATAAAAAAGAGATAGCCCAGCTACTCAATAGACATCCTTCGACAATAAGTCGAGAGATAAAAAGAAACTCAAAACCTAATCAAGCCTATCAAGCACATGATGCGGTAACCCTAGCTAGGAAAAGGCGGAAAAACAGCGGTAATGGTAAGCCAATAGAGTCTTCGGTATGGCGCCAAGTTGAAAAATACTTCATGCTTTATTACAGCCCAGAGCAGATTGCTGCACGTTTAAAGAAAGTCTGTGTCCAATCAATCTATAACTACCTTTATCAGAATAAAGCGCGCTATGAACAATTCAAACCTTATCTAAGGCGAAAAGGCAAAGCCTATAGGCATTGTAAGGCACCGAGTATTAAAGAAGGAGACCGCCGATATAAACGGTCAATTAAACAACGTCCAAGTTATGTAGAAAGCCGGAAAACGCGAGGACATTGGGAGGGAGATACGATTATTAGCCGTAAAGACAAGCAAGCATTGGTGACATTAGTTGAACGCAAAACAGGGCTAGTATTAAT
>NZ_LZHK01000027.1:0-1458 GCF_001690415.1 Gilliamella sp. Imp1-1 | reverse complement strand
GCCAAGGAATACCGGTTCTCATTCGGAAAAGGATCCCTTCAAACGTCATCCGATGCTCGGATTTATTATAAACTCGGCCGGTATTTTTCATTATTTGTAGTAGCTTTTCCCACCGTTTATCTGTTAGCATTGTTCTTGGCATGATGAATCGAGTTATGGTTGTTTTTGGCTGAATTATTATAACTCACATCATGCCGTCTAAAAAATAATCATGAAAGATCAACACGCCCTAATAATAACGTTCCCATTTATGTGAAAAGAAAAAACATTTCTTTGTGAAGTAAGGGCTTGAAAATTAAAATTTAAGACTTATATACAAGAAATAAAATACAGGTTTTGAGGAGAAAAGATTATGGGTAAAATTATTGGTATTGATTTAGGTACAACAAATTCATGTGTTGCTGTAATGGACAATGGTCAAGCAAAAGTATTAGAAAACGCTGAAGGCGATCGTACAACCCCTTCTATTATTGCTTATACACAAGATGGAGAAATCTTAGTTGGCCAACCAGCAAAACGTCAAGCAGTAACCAATCCACAAAATACACTATTTGCAATTAAACGTTTAATTGGTCGTCGTTTTGAAGATACCGAAGTTCAACGTGACGTTAGCATCATGCCATATAAGATCGTAAAAGCTGACAATGGCGATGCATGGGTTGATGTTAAAGGTCAAAAAATTGCACCACCACAAATTTCTGCTGAAGTATTGAAAAAAATGAAGAAAACAGCAGAAGATTATCTTGGTGAAGCGGTGACTGAAGCGGTTATTACTGTACCTGCTTATTTTAACGATGCGCAACGTCAAGCAACTAAAGATGCTGGTCGTATTGCAGGACTTGATGTAAAACGTATCATCAACGAACCAACAGCTGCAGCGCTTGCTTATGGTTTAGATAAAGATGTAGGTAACCGAACTATAGCGGTTTATGACCTTGGTGGTGGTACATTTGATATTTCTATTATCGAAATCGACGACGTTGATGGCGAAAAAACCTTTGAAGTATTAGCAACAAATGGTGATACTCATTTAGGTGGTGAAGATTTTGACTCACGCTTAATCAATTATTTAGTTGACGAATTTAAACGTGAACAAAACTTCGATCTAAAAAATGATCCGCTAGCAATGCAACGATTAAAAGAAGCGGCAGAAAAAGCGAAAATTGAATTATCATCAGCGCAACAAACTGATATTAATTTACCTTATATCACTGCTGATGCAAGTGGTCCAAAACATTTAAATATTAAAGTGACTCGCGCTAAATTAGAATCATTAGTAGAAGATTTAGTTAAACGTTCAATGGATCCTGTAAAAACTGCATTACAAGATGCAGGTCTTTCTGTTTCTGACATTAAAGACGTTATTCTTGTTGGTGGGCAAACTCGTATGCCAATGGTTCAAAAAGCGGTTGCTGACTTCTTTGGTAAAGAGCCACGTAAAGATGTAAACCCTGACGA
>NZ_LZHK01000026.1:0-10285 GCF_001690415.1 Gilliamella sp. Imp1-1 | reverse complement strand
TTTAAATAATGCTCAATAGCATGATGATAATTAAATTCGGTTCCATTATCAAAGGTGATGCTTTTAACCATTTTTTCAAACGGCGTTAGCAATTTTATTATCATATCTCTCGTTTCGGAGGCGGTACGTTGATTGAGGCGCCCAATTAATACTAGCCCTGTTTTGCGTTCAACTAATGTCACCAATGCTTGCTTGTCTTTACGGCTAATAATCGTATCGCCCTCCCAATGTCCTCGCGTTTTCCGGCTTTCTACATAACTTGGACGTTGTTTAATTGACCGTTTATAACGGCGGTCTCCTTCTTTGCTTGTAATAATACGAATATCTGGTATCTTTCCTTCCTAGAAAGGTGATTATAATACATAGCAATCTCCAAACTGTGGTGGTGCGAAGGTGCTAGTATAAATCGCCTTTCTACTTTCTTCACTCCACCGTGTTTAAAATTGCACTTCATGTTTGAATTCAGGATATTTATAGCTTGGTTTCAAATTATATTTAACTTTTTATTTAAAAAAATAAACCGACATTAGCCGGCCTATTTATTGTATTGATTTTAGAATTTAAATTAATAATTAACTATTCTTATCATTTGCCACTAACGATATAACCATAAACAATTAATCCCAAAATGATACTTATTGAAACCGTAACGATCATATATTTAGTGCTAGTATCATATTTTTTCATTTCGCCAAGTGATAGCGCTTTATTTTTATTTCTTATATGATAATAGTAATACACAGGCAAACCAATTAAGGTGACCACTATTGAAGCTATACCATTTACGGTTTGATAAATTAACATTCCGTAAATAACATATATTGCACCTAACATAGCGATGATAGGAATAATCGGATAACCAATTACTTTATAAGTTCTAGTCACATTCGGGTATTTTCTTCGAGCAATTATTACACCAATGAAAGTTAATAAATAAAATACCCATATGGAAAACATCGATATTTCAGATAGACGATCAGCATCGAGTAACACTGAATAAAGGAAAGAAAAAATAACTAAAACGATAATCGCATTAACTGGTGAGCGACTTTCTTCATCAATAGTACTTAAATAACTAGCACCAATAATAGTCCCTCGTTCTCCCATGCTAAAAATTGTACGAGATAGCGTCATAATATAGCCATTAATACCACCTAAGATGGAAACCATAATACCAACTGCAACTAAATTACCACCAAAATGCCCAAACATCCGCTGTGAAGCAACCGCTGAAGCATCATGTCCTAGTGATACCATTTCTTTAACAGGAAAAATTTTGAATAATGCAATATTAATACAAGCATAAACTACAACAAGGAAGATTATGCCTAAAATTATGGCTTGGGGTAAAACTTTCGACGGATTACGGATTTCACCAGCTACCGATGCGACTTGCGCCCAACCGTCATACGCAAATAAAGTAGCTAAAATAGCAACAGCAAAAGGCGCATAGCTTTCAATCCCTTGCCCACTAGCACTGAACAATACCACTTGTCCACTACCTTTCCATAATCCAAATATAGCTAATAATAGTATTGGAATGAGTTTGCATATAGTGGCAATGGTTTGCAAATAACCTGCTTGTTTAATGCCAACTGCATTGATTGTTGCAATAAACACTAAAACGCCAGCACTCACTGCCATTCGATAAGCATCATTGATATGAAATAATAAGCAAAATACTGAGCTAAAATACCCGACTAGTGCTCCAATAAGTGAAGGCGCAAATAAGACAGTTATCATCCAACCATAAAGATGAGAAACTTTTGCTCCATAAATTTTTTCTAAATATACTAACATTCCACCAGTTCGAGGAAACATGACTCCTAGTTCACAAAGAGTTAAACCACCACAAATAGAAAATACACCACCTATTACCCAAGCTAGCAACGCAAAATTATAATCACCAGCAACTTCTAACACAGCAGGAGGTTTCATAAAAGCTCCTGCACCTAAAACCATTCCAACGACTAGTGATAATGCAGAAACTAAACCAAGATCCTTGCGCAAATTATTCTCTAAATTATGATCTGCCATGAAGTTCCTCTTGAAACATATAAAATTAATTAGCAAAATCTGATTATGATAGGGATTTATTTATAAAATAACAAGAAAAGATTAACATCATTTACATAAAAACACCGATAAATCAAATAAATAATTTTTTTATTTATAAAAAAGCCAGCATATAGCCAGCTTTTTGAATTACAAATAAGGTTAATTTATTTAGACTTCTGCATTTTCATATCAACAACCATACGACCTCGAATTTTACCTGCTTTCATTTCGTCGATCATATCATTGATATCTTCCAACGGTCTTTTTTCAACTATCGGCACGACCTTTCCTTCTGCACTAAACTGAAATGCTTCTGCTAAATCTTCACGAGTTCCAACCAATGAACCTAAAACTTGAATACCATCTAACACGGTTTTAGGAATACTTAAATCCATATTTTCTGAAGGCAAACCTAAGGCGACCACACGCCCTAAAGGTCGCACAGAATTGATGGCCTGATTGAATGCTGTTTTAGTCACAGAAGTTACAACAGCACCGTGCACTCCTCCTCCAGTGTGTTCTTTAATATAAACGCCCACATCCTCAACTTTTTTAGGATTAACGACCAAATCAGCACCTAGTGTTTTACATAATTCTAATTGGCTATCGCTGTTACTAATAGCAACCACTTTATTATTAAACACTTTTTTACCATATTCGACAGCAAGTGTCCCAAAACCGCCAATCCCAAATACTGCAAGCCATTGTCCTGGTTTAGTAGCAGCCACTTTAATACCTTTATAGGTAGTCACACCAGCACAAGTTACACTTGTTGCTTGTGCAGGATCGAGCCCTTCTGGCACTTTAACCGCATAATCAGCTTTAACAATGCACTGCTCTGCCATGCCTCCATCAACAGTATATCCTGAGTTTAATGCATTACGACAAAACGTTTCTTGCCCAGAAATACAATATTCACAAGTACCACAACCAGCATGGAACCAGGCAATACTAACCCGATCACCAACTTTTAAGCTTTTTACATCTGGGGCAACTTTAATCACAATTCCTACACCTTCGTGCCCAATAACACGACCTGGTTTTTTACCAAAATCGCCAGCTGCAACATGAAGATCAGTATGACAAAGGCCACAATACTCAACATCAACTAAGGCCTCTCCTGCTTTTAAAGAACGAATAGGAATATCTTTGATTTCGACTTGACCATCGCACTCTTGCTTAATAACTGCTGCTTTCATTTTTTCTCCTAGGAAATTTTAAAATTAAAATATCATTGGTTTTATTTTAACCTAATCCCACTTAAAAAATTTGAGTTATTTCACAATTTTATTAAATAGCATTGATTACTTAATGAACTATACTAAAACGTAGTCTTTCCTGAAACTTTTTAACAAAATGAGGGAGCTATTGTTTGGATGAATAAACCTGAAAAGCTGGAATATAAGGTAAGTAAGTTAAATGGAAAACAAAAATAAATTCTTATACTTTCCATTTAGCATATCATATAAATAATAGTTAGATGCTATTGACTTTTTGTATTAACCATAAGCCTCCTTTATATTTTTAACCACATCGTATAACAAGATAACAAAACCAATATAATTTCTTGATAAATTATCGCATTGGTGAATCATTAATATGATTAACTAGTTGTATTAATAAAACTCTTATTGAGTAGAAATTAACAGTCGGAAAATTCTTTAAAGTCTATAGTTGTAATTTGTTATGCAATATCTTTAGCTATATACTTTTGACTGTTATCCTTTATAAATAAATATAATCCAACCAATGCACCAAATCCAAATAATCCAATAACATAAATAGCTGGCGCCATTTTGCTAACAAAATCACTCAAAAAGGAGATCAACAGAGGTGTTAATCCGCCCGCAATAGCGTAAGCCATATTAAATGAAAATGATACACCACTGTAACGAATCTGGGTAGGAAACACTCTCACCATAAAATAAGCAAAAGAGCCTACAATACCAACACTAAAACCTGCTAAAGAATAAGTAATAAATAAAAGATGTGGGTTATCTAATGAAAGATAAAAAATAGCAATAACAATAGTTGCAATAACACAACCTATTAACATCACTTTCCCCATAGCAAATTTATCCATCATCATTCCATAAAATGTACAACTTATAATTAGTCCAATGATGGCTAATATATTTCCTTGCAACGCATCAATCGCTGAATAACCAAATTGCTTTTGTAATAAAATTGGTGTCATTAGCATAATAACCATAATACCAGCAGACAACACCCAAGTGAGTAGCATGGATAAAATAGTTTGAGGCAAATACCCCGTTAATACAGTGAGCACTGGTATTTTTTTAGCTAATTCTTGTTGTTTACGATTTTGCATTTCCAGAAAAATTGGTGTTTCTTTTAACCAACGACGTAAATACATTGCTATCAATCCAAAGACACCGCCAACTATAAATGGTATGCGCCATCCCCAATCAATAAGTTGTTCCGAAGATAAGCACTTATTCATGGCCGTTGAAACTAGCGAACCGAGCAAAATACCTAGGCTTAATCCACTTGTTAATATTCCACATGCCAATCCAATTTTATTTTTCGGTACATGCTCAGATACAAAAGTCCAAGCGCCAGGAACTTCTCCTCCTACAGCTAGGCCTTGACATAATCGCATAAGCAGTAACAATAAAGGTGCAAAAATACCAATATTAATATACGTAGGTAAACAACCTATAAATAGTGTTGGTAATGCCATAAGCAGTATACTTAACGTAAACATCCTTTTGCGACCAAATCGATCGCCAAAGTGCGCCATAACAATTCCACCCAATGGGCGTATTAAATATCCAGCAGCAAAAATACCAAAGGTCTGTACTTGGCTCAGCCAATCAGGCATATCATTCGGGAAAAAAAGGTGACTAATGGTTATAGAAAAAAAGACAAAAATAATAAAATCATAAAATTCTAATGCTCCACCTAATGCAGAAAGCGACAACGTTTTATAATCCTGAGCATTTAGAGTTCTTGTCGGTGTATGGAGTACTTTTGGCATGTTCATCCTTGTAAATTATTGTTTACAAACAGTTTAATATTTTTAACTACTATACTCTAACACTTAATCTTTTAAAAGAAGATAACAAATTAAGTAATAATTTAACTCAATCATAATGCCACTATATAACAATTGAATTTATTAAAATTAAGCATATCTTTAAAACTAGCACAAATGATTAATAAACAACCAAATAAAAGAACTACAATAATACATCTTACTAAACGGAGAGCTATAAAATGGCTAAAAAATGTATTTCTCGTGGTAAATTTACACGTATGCAGCAGTTATCAAACCAAGATGGCATTATTGCAGCATTAGCGATTGATCAACGCGGTTCAATGGTTAAAATGATGGAATCTGCTGTGGGGAAAGATCGTTATCATATCGATATGGTGTATGAATTTAAAGAACTTGTCTCTCAAGAATTAACTAAATATGTTAGTGCAATTTTGTTAGATGAAGAATATGGTTTTAAAGGCATGGCGGCTAAAAATAGCAATGCTGGATTAATCATGTCATACGAAAAAACAGGATATGATGCTAGTACTCCAGGACGATTACCCGATATTTTGCCTGAGGATTCATTACAACGCCTAATAAAAAAAGGTGCCGATGCTGCAAAAGTATTGGTTTATTATAATCCAGATGATCCTCAAGATATTTTAGACAAAAAACATGCTTTTTTAGAACGTTTAGGCAATGAAGCTAGAGCTGCTGATATTCCTGTATTTGTTGAACCGATTGTATATGATAACGTGATAACCGATGATAAAAGTCCTGAATTTGCAAAAATTAAACCTCAAAAAGTCATCAATACAATAAAAGAGTTCACTAAAGAGCAGTATTATATTGATATTTTAAAAGTCGAAGTTCCCGTATTGTTTAAGAATGTAGAAGGCTTTAACGACAACAATGTAGTTGTTTACACACAAAAACAAGCTGCTGACTATTTTAAACAAGCAAGTGAAGTAGCAACCCGCCCTTTTATCTATTTAAGTGCTGGTGTACCAACAAAGACCTTCCACCAAGAACTTATTTTTGCTGGTGAAAATGGCGCTAAATATAGCGGCATCCTTGGAGGTAGAGCAACATGGTTTGAAGGTGTTGCGGCCTATGCTAATGGAGGCAAAGAAGGTTTAAAACTTTGGCTAGATCAAACTGGTCGTGAAAATGTTGAGCATCTCAATAAGATATTAAAACAATATGCAACACCTTGGTACGATATCTATGGCGGTAAAAATAATATTGAAGTGATTGATGTTAAATTAGGTAATTAATTGCTAAAACAAAAAAGAACAGGTTTATTCCTATTTTTCCTGTTCTTTTTAATACCTCGCTCTAGAACCATGATTTAATATCAAACAAAAATAGCAAGATCCGCATTTTTAATTGTTAAATAGCTTTATCAAAAAATAGATCAACTTTACTAAGTTTAGCCATTGATTGTAGGTAATCCTTAATTTTAGATGAAAAAGTTAAGCTTTTAACACACGTCAAATTCCGTAAAACTGGAAACAAACAGATATCATCTAAAGATAATTGTCCATTACATGCATCTGGTGACACAATAAATAACTCAAGTTTATTTAATATAGCAGATACGGCAGACACTAATGAATCCGTTTGCATCAAACATTCATCAAACGATCCCATTTTTTTTGATTTACTATTAACAAAAGAATCGATAGCACTTTGTGTCGCAAACTCAGCTAAACCTAGTTTTATATAACGTGGACACACTAACTTATAATCATATTGTTGCAACTGTTTTATTAAATCTGTGATATCTGGCGATCTAGGACCTGTTAAAATGGGTTTATCGCCATAATTGTTATCAACATAATCAACAATGACTAAACTCTCAGGCATATAGCTACCATCATCTTTTTGTAAAATAGGCACCATTTTTTCACCAATCATACGCTCTGGCGATTGAAAATCATCACTCAATAATACCTGTTTTTCAACCGGTATATTTTTTAGACCAAAAATCATTCTAGCCCTAACACAAAAAGGGCAATGCTCATAAATATACAGTTTCATTTTCGCTTCCTTAAGCGTTCAACCGCCCATAATAAAAAAACTAACCCCAAAAATAATAAAAAAACAATACTTGAAGCATACAAAGCTTTGGGATAACCGATTCGTACAACATTAATAAAAGGGTATGGATATTGATTAGTATAATAACCTCGGACAAAAATATAAATGCCGTAAGATAGCATTGATAATATTGATCCTATAATGACATGAACGTTGATGCGTCTAAATGGCCCCCAAATCAGCCAACTTAATAAACCCAAAGCAGGTATAACAGCATGTAAACTTTCGTTAGTGATTTTCATTAATACATTAGGCGGGGTATGGATACCTCTTAACACTAAATTATACACAATAGCCGTTATAATCACACCAGCCAAACCATTTAAGCGAATAACTTTAAAACTATATCGATTACAATTGGGGTTAACAGATAGCCACAAACAACTTAATGCCAGCATCAAATTTGATAACACCGTAAAAAAGCTATAATAATAAATTAATCGGCCTATAGAAGAACTTGGTTGCCAAGGGCGAAACTTTGTATGCCAATAAATATAAGTTTCCATGGCAATAATTGCGATAGCAAACAGTGCTATAAAAAGATTAATACTTCGCTTTAGCATAAAAAATAAATATAGATAAAACAGTACATCAGTATATACCAAACAGTATAAAAGCAAAAAGTTAACTGATTATTTTAAATTAATGCAAATAATTTAAAATAATCAGTTTTTAATATATAAATAAAATGCAATTCAACTAAAACATACTAACTAATGTCTACTGAGTGATATAAAAATAAATAGGTAATTAAATGATTAATCAATTGTTGTTTAAACTTGACGACAAATTTTTTCATCATAGTCGTTTTATTTTATAATTTTTAACTATACCATAGCAGCATTTGTCCGATTTTTGAGTAAGACTCAATCTTTAGTTTTAATTTTCAGTGCGATATTTTATTAAATGTCTCATTTAATAAGTAATACATCCCTTTATAATGCTGTTCAAATTCTGCCAAATAAGTCGGGAGGATTAAAGGATATCATATTCTATAAGATGTCTTAACGTTATCACGGTAAAAATACAAATAAAAATCAAAAATTTGACATGGCTATATATATTACCTTAACGCTTAATCAGTGTTATTTTCTTGCAAATATGACACAACCGAAGCGGTAAGTGGTGTTTTACCTACCATGATCAATTGTTTATCTTTTTTCATAGATACATTTTCAATGGCTAATACTAATGCCAACCAATACGAACAATAACCAGCATAACCAATTGAATTATCGATATTAAAATAATTTTTTGCTTCAAACTGAATTTGATTAAAGTAGTGCATAATTTCATTTTTAAAATCTGTCGAAATACCGCTATACCAAACCCCGCCATACTGGTTATCATCGGCACTACTCCACAATAAAGCATGTTCAATAGTTTGCGTGAATTCCGTTTTTTGTTCACTACGATAAACTTTTATTAATGGCGAATTAGCAGTAGGAAAAAATGGCGCTCTATTTACGTTTTCCCCTGCTAGAACTAGCATTGACGCAAACTCACCTTCGTCTTTAATTGGAGCAGAAAACAGATGTGTATTAATCACCAAAAGCAACTCATCATCATGAGCACTATTGTCTAACCATGTTTCTATAAATGTGGATGAATGGCTGGGCTCTTCAATTTCAAAGCTAGCAGGATGACAAATTTTTTTTCCCAATGTTTCCATCCATAATGCCTTTATTTTATCGTTTGAAATTTCAGCATCAATAAATAACCTAACATGCAAATTTGATTGTGTTAACACGGCTGCAAATTTAGCTTTGTATTCTTTTTCAAAACGGGTAAAAATGACTTTTAAACGCTCATTAATGCGTTCCGATGTCATACCATCAATCACAGATAAAGTCGTGTGGGGAGTAATAATGCCACTATTAGGGTGTAATTTACTTGTAATAAGAAAATCATTATTAACAATAGCGGCGGCATTTCCTGCATCACCTTGTTCACTAATAAGTGAAAACCCTAAAACATATAACCCTCTTTGTCCATAATTAATCAATTTTTGTTTACGCTTTTCTATGCATAAATTCCACTGTTCAATATAAGCTAGACGATTACCATAGAGATAAACACCATATAAAAATATAAACAGCCAAGAAACAACAGGGAAAGCAAACAGGCCTGAAATAAAGAGGATATCTGATATGTCATAAAAAAAGCTGAGTGTAACTGTAATGATACAACCAAGCAGAATGAACACGATAAGCAAAACACCCCAGAACCAAAAATTCATTTTTTTAGCATCAGACAACGGAGCTGGCAGTAATGTTAAATCGATAGACATTAACTTTTTCCTACCTCGGATATTGATGAGATTAAAGAACAACCACAACTGCTTTTATGACCATCTAAAGCGACTTGCTTACCTTGATCGGAAAAAGTTGATTCGCCCTCAATAATAGGATTAATTCCATGGCCTTTTATTGGACAACTGACTAAATCCCCCAATCGAGCAACAGGTTTGCCTAAAATTGTCATTGTCGATGAAGCAGTAATGACTTTTCCACCATGATCTGTCAAATCGCCTAACCGAATAACTCCGCGTAATTTACTCATTTTTCATTTCCCTTATTAGGTTATATTGTTTAGTGTATTTCAATCTAATTTATAAAAATATTAATTTTTTTATTACAAATTAATTAAATAAACCATATTTAATATCGAATGATATAAATTGGTTAATCACAAATAAACCCGCTGCTTATTTTGTTTACAAAAAAATCTAATGGTTAGCAATAACCCCATGATTTACATTTATAAAACATATCCGCCACTCTGGCCGCCCGTCAAACGTAGCTCACCATCAGGCCCAAAACTGTAATAATGTACGCCTTGGATCGGCTACACTAATTAGTACCAGTTTTATAAGGTCATTGTTATGATAAACTAAAAATAAGAGAAGGTAACAACAATGGCAATCGATTCATCACGAAGAGCAAAACGTAGCTTTACTAACGAGTTCAAAAAACAAATGGTCATGCTATATCAAAATGGTAAAAAACGTGCGGATATCGTCGCAGAGTATGACCTCACCAAATCAGCATTAGATAATTGGATAATGCAGTACCAAACTACCGGCTCATTCATCGCAAAAGATAATCGTCGAACTGAAGA
>NZ_LZHK01000025.1:0-456 GCF_001690415.1 Gilliamella sp. Imp1-1 | reverse complement strand
CCTATCAAGCACATGATGCGGTAACCCTAGCTAGGAAAAGGCGAAAAAACAGCGGTAATGGTAAGGCAATAGAGTCTTCGGTATGGCGTCAAGTTGAAAAATACCTCATGCTTTATTACAGCCCAGAGCAGATTGCTGCACGTTTAAAGAAAGTCAGCGTCCAATCAATCTATAACTATCTTTATCAAAATAAAGCGCGCTATGAACAATTCAAACCTTATCTAAGGCGAAAAGGCAAAGCCTATAGGCATTGTAAGGCACCGAGTATTAAAGAAGGAGACCGCCGATATAAACGGTCAATTAAACAACGTCCAAGTTATGTAGAAAGCCGGAAAACGCGAGGACATTTGGAGGGAGATACGATTATTAGCCGTAAAGACAAGCAAGCATTGGTGACATTAGTTGAACGAAAAACAGGGCTAGTATTAATTGGGCGCCTCAATCAACGTACCGCCT
>NZ_LZHK01000024.1:0-7200 GCF_001690415.1 Gilliamella sp. Imp1-1 | reverse complement strand
TCTTCAGTTCGACGATTATCTTTTGCGATGAATGAGCCGGTAGTTTGGTACTGCATTATCCAATTATCTAATGCTGATTTGGTGAGGTCATACTCTGCGACGATATCCGCACGTTTTTTACCATTTTGATATAGCATGACCATTTGTTTTTTGAACTCGTTAGTAAAGCTACGTTTTGCTCTTCGTGATGAATCGATTGCCATTGTTGTTACCTTCTCTTATTTTTAGTTTATCATAACAATGACCTTATAAAACTGGTACTAATTAGTGTAGCCGATCCACTTGCTTGCTTTTTCACCGAAGTGTTCAGCGAGCACTTTCTCTAAACCATCTAACGCCATGTTCGCCAGTGTCGGAGAAATTATGCCACCTTGCGGTGTTCCTTCCTCTGTTGCTTTCACCTGTCCCATATCAACAACGCCTGATTTTAACCATTTCTTCAATATCCTTTTATTTATTGGGATATTATTTATTAACCATTCATGGCTAATATGGTCAAAACAGCCCTGTATATCTGTATCTAATACCCCTGCGCAGGTTGGTTTGTTTCCCTCCCTTTGTGCGAGTATATTCGATGGATATGTGTTATCGCATCCGCCGTTGAACGATTAATGCGAAACCCATAGGAGCCTTTGTCCGCTGTTGTTTCTGCTACAGGCTGAAGGGCAAATAGATAAAGCGCTTGCATTGCTCTGTCTTTCATAGTCGGAATACCCAAAGGGCGTTTCTTTCCATCAGACTTTGGGATATATACCCGCCTGAGTGGCATCGGTTTATATCCCTTGCTTGTCAACGTTGCAATCGTTTGCCATTTTGCCTCGGCAGTTGACCATGCTACCTTGTCAACTCCCGTAGTCCTTTTACCTCTGTTTTCGGTCACTCTTCTTACCGCTAATTGCTTAGCGTAAGTCGAGCGTGTTAATAATCTTTGCAAGCGTTTAACCTTGCGCCAATTATTCTCAAGTGTCGCTTTCGCAATCCTGCTCTGCAATCCTTTAACATGTCTTGTTGCTTTGACCCAGTCAATACTGTGCCATTTACGAGCCATGTCAGAGGTCGCTGGAGCTGGACTCTTATTAGCCTTTAAGCTATTATGAGCTTGCTCTTTCATACTTACCTCTTGATACAAGAAGTAGCAGAAATTACTTGATTTTTTGGTGAATAACTACCAATGAACACCCACGTTGCATGTGGTAGTTATTCAGTTAATCAAATAACTCTACCACGATGTAACATGGTTAATGATTGAGTTTTGAGCTTGACGTCTGCTTGTAACAGATGAGTTATTCTTCCCAATAATTCATTTTAAACTGTTAGGAATTCGTCAGCTCATCCCTCGCCTAAAATAATTCCATCAGAAATTATCCACTAAAGGATTAGCCCGTCATCTTGCGACGGAAGACCAGTTAGAAGTCTGCATCCTTTCGGATTAGGTCATGTCTCATACCCTATGTTAGCCATTACAGCCAACCCTTCGCTTTCTCTAACCTCCTTTACCTGCACACTCAACAGCATTACTTACGCTCTGCCTGCCGTACACTCTTCTGTTTTTCCGTATATATACGGTTACTGAATTGTGGACGGCAAATGTACAGGCTTACCAAGTTCCATTATTACCACACGAATAGTTAAGATGTAGACTGTCCGCCGATAGTCGTATGATGGCGTACTCCCACGCTAGAAAGGAGTAACCGACTATGTACCTTTGGTTAAAGCCTATCAGTAGCTTTGGCTTTTCCAGCATTACGACGTTTGTCATCTATTCACTTACGTTCATCTTTCTATTCAGTCTTGCCCCTCATAACCTGCTACTGGTTATTACTTAGTTTCACCTCGCGATTTCACTAACCTTGCTATTCCTCAAGGGGGTACGTTGTCAGGAAGCTCCGCACCAGACCGTTGCCAGTCTCGCACTATCCCTAGACTACTACTAGCCATATAGTAGGTTGGCTCTCATATAATTAAAACTTTTTCTATATGATTCAACAATGGCAATAACAGCTTATGCACTGCTCATAAAACTGCTCGAGTGAAGTAAATAGGTTTTTATACCTGATATTCCACCAATAATATATTGTACAAGGATTATTATTGTCCCTTCATTATCACCCTTAAAGTTATTATTATTGACTTTAGTTGGTTATATAATGTTGTGACTAATCTTTTGTATATATTTACTTACTTTCTTAATGTTTCTATGATTAATGGTCATAGGTATTAAGTAGCAACTTATTAGTTAAATAGAGACGTCGGCAATGTATAATTGCTCGCCTTGTAGTTGTGTATAGTCCAACTATGACTGGAGAGTGTATACTCTCAAAAGGCTCCAGTTTTCTTCATGGCGAAGTTTTGATGTCAGCTATATCTTCGGCTCATCATGTAGTTGTATATAGTTCAACTCTGGACTGGTAAGGATTATCCTTACAAAAGGCTTACATGAATATGTCCCCTCTTGCACACGGGTCGAAAGGTTAACTATTTAACGCTTTCGGTATTTTCTCCCCTTCGGGAGTTATGAGGCTCCCTCGAGGAGTTTACAAGCATGTAAATAAGGAAAGAGTATTTCATCTTCGCTCTTATCTACGAATGAAAGGGAAAAGTATTTCATCTTCGCCTTTCATTCACTTGATTTTACGAAAAAAATTCATAAAAATCAAGCACTTAGTACTGCTTGTCGCACCTAACGTTTGCTGAATTGAGGACGACGACGAGCTTTGCGTAGACCCACTTTTTTACGTTCAACTTGACGTGCATCACGAGTAACAAAACCTGCTTGACGTAACGCAGAACGTAAAGTTTCATCATATTCCATTAACGCACGAGTAATACCGTGACGAATCGCACCAGCCTGACCTGAAATACCACCACCTTTAACAGTGATATAAAGATCAAGTTTATCAGTCATTTCAACTAACTCTAACGGTTGCATAACAACCATACGAGCTGTATCACGACCAAAGTATTGCTCTAAAGAGCGCTTGTTAATAACGATGTTACCACTACCTGGTTTGATAAATACACGAGCAGCAGAACTTTTGCGGCGACCTGTACCGTAATATTGATTATCAGCCATCTTTTATCCCCTTAAATATCTAGTACTTGCGGTTGTTGTGCCGCATGATTGTGCTCACTACCAGCATAAACTTTTAGTTTACGGTACATTGCACGACCAAGAGGACCTTTCGGTAACATGCCTTTTACAGCAATTTCGATGACTTGTTCAGGATGACGTTCAATCATCTCTTTAAAAGTCGCTTCTTTAAGTCCACCGATGTAGCCAGTATGACGATAATAGATCTTATCAGTGCGTTTTTTGCCTGTTACAGCAACTTTTTCTGCATTGATAACGATAATATAATCACCTGTATCAACATGTGGTGTGTATTCTGCTTTGTGTTTACCACGCAAACGGCTTGCGATTTCAGTAGCTAAACGACCTAACGTTTTACCAGCTGCATCAACAACATACCAGTCGCGTTTAACTGTTTCTGGTTTAGCTGAAAAAGTACTCATTCGTAATTATCCAATTTTTAATTAATCTCACGTTAATAAATCATTTGATTTATTTACACTTTTTGATTGTTACCATTAATTAACTCACCCCTTCGAGCGGTTATACTAATATTGACAACCGAAAACAACGTTGGGAAGAACGTTGTCGTAACGTGGGTGGCAATATTATACAGAAATTTTATAAAAGCGCTAGAGTAAAAATAAAAAATCATAGCGAGAAGGAATGCTTACTGATAAACTAAAATCAACATTAAATAACAAAATATTTAAATAAATGAACAATACAATTCAACTTTCAATAGAAGATTATATTAGCAAAGGTTTGCACCGAAAATGTTATCGTCATCCAAATGATCCCAATAAGTGTATCAAAGTGAATTATAATGTTGGTGCTGAAGATGAGACTAATCGAGAAATTTCTTATTATAAACATCTAATTAGACGTAATGTTTCATTCGATGCAATAGCAAAATATTACGGTCCAGTTTCAACCAATTATGGCAAAGGCCATGTTTTCCAACTCATCCGAGATTATACCGGTGAAATAGCTATACCACTTGAAAAATACCTCGCTGATACAAAATTAACTAAGCAATATTACGATGATTTAGTTACTTCATTAAGAAATTTGAAATCAGCCCTATTAAAAGATCGTATTATTACAATGACAATAAAAAGCAAAAATATTTTGTTTCAGCACTTAAGTGCAGATAACAGTCGCTTAATTATTATCGATAATATCGGTAATTCAACTCTTATTCCTATTGCCAATTACATTCCTTTTTTTGCTAAAGCCAAAATTGAACGAACTTGGCAACGTTTTTTAACATCCATTATTAAAGAAAATAGCAACAATAAATTAATCACTCGTTTAGTTGACGAAGTGAATCAGTAATCCTCAATTGTGCAATAGCACCTTTTACATTATTAGGTCTATTTTTTAAGGTAAATAGACCTTGATGTAATTTAGCAATACGGTTGACTATACTTAAACCAAGCCCAATACCATTATGCTTGCGATCCATACGAAAAAAGGCTTGGGTCAGTTTTTCGCTTTTAGACTCATCAATGCCATTACCTTCATCTTCTACAGTAATAATGATATCTTTTTTAATTTTGTAACAACTTACCACAATTTTAGTGTTCTCAGGACTGTAGCGATAACTATTTTCAACTAAATTACGTACTAATAGTCTTATTAAGGTTGCATCACCATTAAAAATAAGGTCTTTATCAGTCAAATACCATTCAAGCTGTTGCTGTTTTTGTGAAGTCAATTCTGTTAGTTCATCAGACAGCGGAATCATAATATCATTATAAAAATTAATATGTTGATACTGTCCTACAGTAAACTTTTGACTAGCTCGAGCAAGCATTAATAGCTGTTCTACAGTACTGACTAATCGATCTATACGATCAATTAACTCTGTGCAATCAATGTTATTGTTATTTTCTAACAATTCTAGATGTAAACGAATGCCTGCTAAAGGTGTCCTCATTTCATGCGCTACGTCGGCGGTAAAAAGACGTTCTTGAGATAATGTTGTACTCAGCCTAATAAAAAGATTATTCAATACAGATGTAATCGATTTAATTTCACGCATATTGCTAATTGGCGCAATGGGTTTTAGGTTCTCTTCAGTACGTTGATTAAGATCTTTCTCTAAAATTTCCAACGGTTTTGTGATCCACTTGATCGCTTTGTACGCTAAAAATAGTGTTACTGCCATCATAGAAAAGGCTGAACAAAACAAAACAAAAATCGCTTCTAATTCTTCTTCTTCAACAACTTCATCAATTTTATTTTGACTTAGAGTCAAATTAACCAATACATCTATTTGTTCTTTACTTTCGTGCCATAACCAAAGGACAGTAATAATCTGACAAACCAACATGATAGAACCCAAAGTAAAAAATAGGTTCCAACGAATACTGTGGCGTATATTACTAAGTGATTCTGAAATCATAATTTAATTATCTAATTTAAATTAATCGAGTTATCAACATCCATCATTAAGTTGATAACCATAACCTCGTACTGTACGAATAAAATTTTTACCCAATTTATTACGTAATCCGTGAATATACACTTCCAAAACATTTGAGCTAGGGTCACTCTGCCAATCATAAAGATCATTTTGCAATAAGTCACGGTGGATCTTTTCGCCAGCTTTTAGCATTAATCAAGATAATACAATAAACTCTTTTGGTGTTAACACTACTTCTTGGTTATTAACAGTCGCTTTTTGTTGTTTTATATCAATAGTAATAGGACCATAACTGATAAGATTATCTGCGGTACCTTGATCTCGACGAATTAACGCTCTTTACTCTAGCTAATAATTCAGTTAAAGCAAAAGGTTTAATCAAATAATCGTCGGCACCATTATCTAAACCTTCTACTCTATCTTCTATGGTATCGCGTGCAGTTAAAATCAAAACTGGCGTTGAAATATGATTTTTTCGCCAGCGAATCAGTAAGTCAAGTCCATCACAATCAGGTAATCCTAAATCGAGTATAATTAAACTAAACTGCCCAAATTGAATATAATCTTCAGCTTGTTTACCATTTGTAGCAACTTCACAAACATAACCATTTGACGTTATACCATCGTATAAACCTTTCTGTAGCAAGCTATCATCTTCAACAATTAATATTTTCATTGATGATTTACCTTATATAAATGTTGGAATCACTAAGAATTCTCAATCGTATAATTATCAGTAATTATATACTTCACGTTACATATCTAAAGCTATTAATTGCGCTCAATAAGAACATACTTATTAAGAAACTTGTTAATACTTATCCAATTTTTATTAATTAAATACCTGGATTCAAACATGAAGTGCAATTTTAAACACAGTGGAGTGAAGAAAGTAGAAAGGTGATTTATACTAGCACCTTCGCACCACCACAGTTTGGAGATTGCTATGTATTATAATCACCTTTCTAGGAAGGAAAGATACCAGATTTTCGTATTATTACAAGCCGGAAAGAATAAAAAAGAGATAGCCCATGTAAAAACCCCAAACTTAGTACACAACTTACGTAGAAAATTAAGCTGCTTGTTTTAGTGTTTTATACTCAATCGGTGTCATGTTATTTAATGCCTCATGCGGTCTTTCGGTGTTATAAATCGTTAGCCATTCTTCGGTTATTCTCCTTGCCTGTGCTAAGTTGTTAAAAAGATATCGAGTATTCAGTACGATTAAATCGTTCAATATAACCATTTTGATAAGGGCTACCGGGCTTTATATAATCAATGGCTATATCATGTGATTTAGCCCAGTTTATAAAGGTTTTTCCTGTAAATTCTGGCCCATTATCGACCCGTATTTTTAATGGATATCCATGATATTCGGCCAGTTTATCTAAGTAACGGGTAATCCTTCCTGCTGGTAAGCTGACTGCAATATCAATACCTAACGCCTCACGATTAAAGTCATCGATGACATTGAATGTCCTAAAGCGACGTTGATTACGGCTACTATCACTCATAAAATCCATTGACCAACATTCACCTTGTTTATTAGGCACAAATAGCTTTTCCGAGCATCGTGGAGGAATGCGTTTTTTTCGTTTTACTCTGAGATTAAGCTTTAATTCACAATACACCCGATAAACACGCTTATGGTTCCATTGATAGCCGAGCTTTCTGATACGATTAAAGCATTTAGGAAAGC
>NZ_LZHK01000023.1:0-1575 GCF_001690415.1 Gilliamella sp. Imp1-1 | reverse complement strand
TTGTTGTTATTGCCGTACTCTTTAGAATCGCAGGCATTATCGGCCACGACTTCTGAGCGCATTCATGGTACTGCACCTTATTTAACCTTTGATGGCGGTGTTACTAAAATGACTGAAATAAAGGAATTATTAGGTATTAAGTTATCGGATGGTCGAACATTCACACCGCAAAATAATCCTTCATCACCGACAGCGCTAATCAAGTTACCTAATGTAGGGGATACTTTTGCTGATATTGAAATGATAGTCCCGCCATCAAGCGACTCAATAAATATAAATGACTTATAGTGACACAAGGTAAATGGGGCGATGATGATGGGGATGGACAGGGAGCAGGTGAAGTTACTGCATCAGGAAGTATATCGTTAGTAATAAAAGATAAAGATGGCAATACCGTTAATCGTAGTGATACATTAAGTCTATGTAAAGCGCCTTATAAGGTAACCTTAAGTAGTACAGGAGGTAGTTTAACTACACAATATGGTTTGCCAGATAGTAGTACTTTTAGTGGAGGAACAGCGGAGTATTATATCACGCAGTCACAGCCTGTTATTTGTTCGGTCAGGCCGAATTTGTTGTATGGTGGAACAAGTGGTATTGTTTCTTACGACGGCCCACGTTTTGCCGGTCCATCTAACATATGGAGTCCTACTAAGGGCTTTCTAACTCAATCAACAAACCCATCATCTTACGACCGAAATTTCCCAACAACCGGTGCAGATGGCTTGTATTTTGATTTGCTTATTGCTGGGGTAGATGCAAGTCAGTTGAGTTGGACAGTTAACACGAGTGGTAGTCTAAATGCAACAGTGAGTTGGAGGTTGCCAAGCCAAGGATATTACGAAGACACGTGGATTACGGATAAATCCAAGAATGTAACACGGGTAACGTTGCATGGTCCAAGGGCAAGTAGTGGTCAAATAAACTCAAGTAATCCTAGTTCACTAACACGTCCATTGGATCGGCTACACTAAATCATACAACTTTTTTAAGGGGTAAGGTAAACTTATCACAACTAAAAAAGGAACAAATATGAATAAGATTAAACGCAAAAGACGAACATTCACAGATGATTTTAAACAGCAAATGGTCAGTCTTTATCAACATGGTAAATCACGTAGTGAAATCGTTGCCGAATATGATTTGACACCATCAGCTTTGGACCGTTGGATAACGCAAGCAAGCCAAAGCGGCTCATTTAAAACAAAAGATAATCGCAGTCCACAAGAACAAGAGTTAATCGCATTGCGTAAAGAGCTTAAACAACTCCGTATGGAAAACGATATTTTAAAGCAAGCAGCACTGATAATAGGACGAAAATCGCTATCCTAAAAGCAAATCGACATCGTTATAGCATAACAAAGCTATGTCAATATTTAGGATTATCAAGACATTATGCTTATTATCAGTGTAAATTGAATAGACAAAAATCAGTAGGGCTTTATGCCAATAAAATCGTGACGCTATTTAATCAGAGCTATCAGTCTTATGGTACAAGACGAATTCGTTTTGATTTACAGAAAGAGAATATTTGGGTGTCACGCCGTTACATTGCTCGGGTGATGAAAGCCTTAT
>NZ_LZHK01000022.1:0-14011 GCF_001690415.1 Gilliamella sp. Imp1-1 | reverse complement strand
GGACGAACGGTGATTGCTAAACGTAATTATGGTAAGGATATAGATAAAAGCAGTATGGATAGGTGCCTTTATCGCTATCGTCATTTAGTCGAGAATGCCTTTGCTAGAATCAAGCAATATCGTTCAATATCAACTAGATACGATAAGTTAGAAAGGAATTATGCCAGTATGGTATCACTGGCATTTATGTTAATGTGGCTGCCAATGTATTGTTGAGTAATTTATGTACAGCAAAGATCAACAGCCCCTAGTAACGTTAAAATTTCTTCAACACATGTGTGTTCAGATGATGCGCCATGATGATTGCTAACCCCATCCATCGCCCCTGCTGCCCATTTTAATTTTGTATCATCAGATGATTCATCAGGAAGTGTTTGGGCTATTTCAGGCAGTTTTTCTGCATGTTGATAAGGCAGTAAAAATTGATAAATACTGATTTTATTGTTATCCCATACCATTGGAAATGGTTGAGTCGTCGCCATATTTGAGGGTTCTGTCGTTGAATTTTGAGTAGTTTCTTTCATCGTTAATCCTTTAAATATTTTATTGTTAGAATGATTAATTAGTTATTTAAATCAAATTGAATAATCATGATAGTAATGCATTATTTTTAGATTGTAATTGATATAATTAAGGTTTTTAATATTTTTATTTCCACCAATATTGAGGATTGCTCCTCAATATTTTTTACCCTTTCACACACACAACTTGTCGTAATTGATGGACAATTTCGACCAATTCATTTTGGGCTGTCATTACCGCATCAATATCTTTGTATGCCATTGGAATTTCATCAATCACGTTGGCATCTTTTCGGCATTCAACGTGTGCTGTTGCTTTAATTTGGTCTTCAATGGTAAATTTCTTTTTGGCTTCTGTTCGGCTCATAACTCGCCCTGCACCATGTGAGCATGAACAGAAACTTTCTTCATTACCAAGTCCTCGCACAATATAGCTTTTTGCACCCATTGAGCCTGGAATAATCCCTAGCTCACCTTTTCGAGCAGACACCGCACCTTTACGCGTAATGAAAATTTCTTCACCAAAATGTTGCTCTTTTTGTACATAGTTATGGTGACAATTTACCGCCGACATGTGGGTGGTAAATGGTTTAGTAATGACTTTACGCATTGCTAAAATAACATTATTCATCATTGCTTCACGGTTGAGTCTTGCAAATTCTTGCGCCCAATGCACAGCATCAACATAATCTTGAAAGTGTTCAGTGCCTTCTTGTAAATAAGCTAAATCTTTATCAGGTAGATTTTTGATATGGGCTTCCATATCTTTTTTAGCCATTTCTATAAAAAAGCTACCAATAGCATTACCTACACCACGTGATCCACTATGCAACATAATCCAAACTCGATCGGCTTCGTCCAAACAAATTTCGATAAAATGGTTGCCAGTGCCGAGTGTTCCTAAATGTCGGTAGTTATTAGTATTTAAAAAACGTGGGTATTTTTCAGTTAATTTTTCAAAACCGGGTAATAGCTGTTGCCAATAACTATCGATTAGTGATGGTGGATTTTGCCAACTACCATTATCTCGTCCTTTATGTTTTGGTGTTATGCCATGTGGTACCGCTTTTTCAATTTCATGCCGTAACGGTAATAAATTATCGGGCAAATCACTCGCTATTAAAGACGTTTGCACAGCAATCATGCCACAGCCAATATCCACTCCTACAGTTGCAGGTATAATTGCGCCTATGGTTGGGATCACACTACCGATAGTCGATCCTTTACCTACGTGTACATCAGGCATTACGGCGATATGTTTAAAAATAAACGGTAATTGTGCCGTTTTGGTTAATTGTGTTTTGGCTTCTTCTTCAACAGGCACGCCTTTTGTCCACATTTTTATTGGTTTTGCGTTATCTGTTTGTAATAAGTTATATTGACTCATTTTTAATTCCATCTAAATTTTATGTAACGTTAAGTTACTAAGTTTACAAGTTCAGTTTTATTTTGGGATGTTATCCCTTTTCTCTTGGGCGATAAAACCTTTTTTCTTATTCATTATTATAATTTGCTAAAAGTGTGCCAAAAATTAAAAAAAGATAAAAACAATTAATATCAATTTGATTTAAAACAAAAAAATAAATTTAAAACAGATCAATCTAAAAATTAGATAGATTTAAATAAGTTTGTTTTTTATAATTTTATCTATTAATTTATAAATTTTTATAAGAATGAAAAAGAATGTAGTGTTTGGTTTTTTAGGAAATGTATTGGATCAACGTGGTAAAGGTAAACGACGATGGTTGCAATGGCGACCGACTATCGATTTATGTCATCAATCTGATCTACCATTAACTCGATTTGAATTACTCTATTATCAAAACGATTATCATCTGCTTTGCGAAGTTGTTAAAGATATTAAAATTTTATCACCACAAACCGAAGTAAGGCCAATCGCAGTAAATATAGATGATCCATGGGATTTTGAACAAGTTTATACCTGCCTTTTTGATATTTCGAAAAACTACTCATTTAATTCAGAACAAGAAGAGTATTATTTGCATATCACAACAGGTACGCATGTCGCACAGATTTGTTGGTTTTTACTAGCAGAATCGCGCTATTATCCAGCTAAATTATTACAAATGTCTCCACCATCCAAAAAGGAGGTAATAGAAAAAAATTATAACTTAGAGGAAGCAGATCTTATTGCGCAAGTACCTTACGGTAATATGAATATCATCGATTTGAATTTGCATCGTTATGATAAAATCTTAACCCGTTTTCAACAATATGCCATTCAAGCAACAGATCTGTTAAAGTCAGGTATCGCTACTCGTAACCAACAATTTAATCAATTAATTGCTGAAATAGAACAGGTTGCTAGCCGATCGCATGCCCCTATTTTATTGTGTGGGCCAACTGGTGCAGGTAAATCATTTTTAGCTAAACAAATTTATTTGCTAAAACACACTAATCATCAAATTAACGGTCAATTTGTCGAAATTAACTGCGCCACCTTACGAGGTGATAGTGCAATGTCAACCTTATTTGGCCATGTGAAAGGAGCATTTACGGGGGCAAATCTCGCTCGTACTGGATTACTTAAAAATGCTGACGGGGGGTTATTATTTTTAGATGAAATTGGTGAACTTGGTCTTGATGAACAAGCAATGTTATTAAAAGCGATCGAAGAGAAACAATTTTATCCATTTGGTAGTGATAAACCGATTCAGAGTGATTTTCAATTAATTGCTGGGACTAATAAAGATCTTAAATTGGCGATTGAGAATGGTGAATTTCGTGAAGATTTGTTTGCCAGAATCAATTTGTGGAGTTATCGACTGCCGAGTTTAGCCGAACGAAAAGAAGATATCGAACCGAATATTGATTATGAATTGGCGCGTTATGCTAAAGAATACGGTATTATGCCGCGTTTCAATCAACAATCAAGACGTGCTTATTTAGCTTTTGCTACCTCTCAGGAAGCCTTATGGCAGGGTAACTTTCGTGAATTGAATAGCTCGATTATTCGAATGGCAACGTTAGCACCACAAGCTAATATTACGTTGGAACAAGTAGAAAAAGAGATTCTACGCTTAAAACAAAACTGGGGGAAACACAAATCAGATGACTCTTTAATTCCATTAGAAATAGATGAATTTGATCGCTTCCAATTGGAAAAGGTGATTGAAATCTGCCAAAAAAGTAGCTGTTTATCTGAAGCTGGCAGAAAATTGTTCGCTGTGTCTCGCATAAAAAAACAACGTAGCAATGATGCTGATCGATTAAAAAAATATTTGGCAAAGTTTGGTTTAAGTTGGGATATGGTTAATAAAGCTTAATCAATGTATTGGTAAAATCTATTCCATAAATGAAAAGATTTTTACTGACAACTGTATTTATACATTTAAACTGATTAAACGAGATTGTTCATCAAATTTAGCAACGATTCTTTGCTCACCTTTTATTGCAACAAGCTCTATTTGAGCTGTCAAATCGCTTTGTTTGACTTGATAATCTTTAGCAATCAGATAGTATTTAAGCGCCTGATAATGATCCACATCAAAGTTTGAAATAAATTGAGAAAATATTTCAAAAATTTGGTTTTGATTATTTTTCTGCTCATGGTTATCATTTTCAGATGAAGAACGCCCAAACAGATTTGTTATAAATTTTGGAAAAATTTTAGAGATTTTATTCTGGTTATTATTTTTTGAGTTAATATGATCTTTTTTTATGGTTACCAATGCTATTCCTTGCCCAAAATCAGCCAGATAATATCCATCGGTATTAAACATTCCTGTAGCAATTACCCCTATTTTGTATAAATCTTCTTGTGTAGTGTCAAATTGAGCAGAAGTGAATAAATTAATATCATTTTCTTCACCATAGCTTTTTAAACTCAACGCTTGTTCAATAACCGATGTGGGTAACTGCGATGCTTCGTTATTCCAAGACCAAAGCCATGTTTCAGAAGATAAAGAAAAAGTACCTAATAATTGAATAGAAAAGGTTATATTATCACCAAAATAGATAATACCTTGATTGATATCTATTTGCCAATTGCTATCGCCAATTATTTCATAAAAATTGAGCTGTTTTTCAAATCCATAACAACCAAAGTGCTCTAACAATTCTTTTTCTGATTTGCATGGTGTTAGCATAACTTTTTGTATCCCCATACCCATAATAATTCTTTATTTTCTCTTTTAAATTTTATGTTTTGATTTAATACTGATATGTAATCCATAATATTAATATATGGTTTATCAAATCTCAATATCTTTACAGATAAAGATTTTTTGTATAGAATGTGCCCGCTTTCCTGAATAGTGCTGCTGCAGGAAAACAGTAATTATCTTCTCAATATGAGGAGACACTATTTTATTGTTTTCTAGGTGGCTATTATGTCTACATTTACTCGTTTACAAAAACGTTTGTCCCGTCTTGGGATTGAAAGTCATTTTAATAATGATATTTATACTTTTAATAAAGAAAATACTACTGCTCAGGTATTATTGCCTAATCCTTTACCATTAGAGGAAAAAGCCGTAGAACAACTATTAAATTTTGCTTCAGTTAAAATACCTAATAGTTTAGGTAAAGTTTGTACTGCGCGTGCAACACCCGATTTTCATCCAGGTACTATTGCACCAGTAGGTAGTATTGTTGCTACCACGCAGAATTTTATTATTCCAGCTGCAATTGGCACTGATATTAATTGTGGTATGCGGCTTTTTACAACGGGCTTAAGTTATGAGCAAGTGTGTAAACAAAAGTCTTCAATTATTGCGCAATTAAAACGCGTATTATTGCAAGATGAACGTGATATTCCTGTTACGCCGCGATCTTTTCAAGCATTATTTGATCAAGATATTTCGGCATGGTTATCTGAATTACCTCAGCATGGGCTATGGAATTCGGTTAATTATGAACGGTTACGGGCAGAGCTTGATAAAATATCTGGTAATCATTTAATTGTGGCAGATAGTAAATATGCGCCTGAAGCCTTTTTTGAAAAGCGAGATATTATCCGTCCTGCTAGCTTAGGTACTGTTGGTTCTGGTAACTATTTTGTTGAGTTACAAATTGTTGATGAGATAATGGATCGTCATTTAGCTTATCAATTAGGTCTTCAAAAAAATAGTATTGTGGTTATGATCCATACTGGATCACGTGATGTTGGATTTTATATTGGTCAACGTTGGCAAGATAGAGCAAAAGCCCTATGGCCAGCTAATGAAAAACAGCCTAAATCAGGATTGTTTGGCTTGACTGATAATGACGCTAAAGCTTATTTACAAGCAATGGGCGTTGCTGCTCGATATGCTTGGATAAATCGTATTGTCATCACCGAGTTAATACGTAAATCGTTATCAACGATCTTTCATCAAGATGATAGTCAATTAGTGGTTGATATTTCTCATAATATTATTTTACCAGAGCAAGGCATGAATATTCATCGTAAAGGTGCTACGCCTGCATATACAGGTCAAATAACATTAATTCCTGGGTCGATGGGTGATCACTCTTATGTAGCAGTTGGTAAAGGTAATGAAGAGTGGTTATGGTCTTGTTCACATGGTGCAGGAAGAGCAGAAAGAAGGCAAAACATGCGTAATAAAAAGGTAGAGTTTGAAAAGACTACCTTACCATGGCAATGCATTACTCTCAAAAAAGAGCGGCTACGCGAAGAAGCGCCTATAGCATACAAACCAATTACACCAGTAATTGAAGCGCAACAAAAAGCCGATTTGATTCAAACCATAGTTAAACTTAAACCTTGGATTACGTTTAAAGTATAATTAGGAAAATATTTTGTGCTAGAATTTATTATTTAATCAAAATATTAATATAAAATTTTAGCACAAAATACTTATTGTTTAGAAGAATAACATAGAAATGATATTCTTTTATAACATCAATTCCATCCCCCGATACCGCAAATCTGGCTTTTTAATCCACGCTTGAGCATCAATAATTGCCAATTCTCGAGCCTCTTTTTGTTTGGTGATCTCTAGCACGTGATTAGCGGCATTGGCGGCTAATTCAAATGCCATTAATTGGGATTGTCCATTAATTAGATGCACAGTGAACAAGCTACAAATTAAATCACCCACACCTAATGGACGATGTGGAAAGTCATATAGTGGGCGAGCAAGATGATAGTTTTGGGTTGGCGTAGCTAACATCATTTCAAATAGGTTGGTTGTTTTGCCAGCGTGCACCAAATTTTTTACTAATATAGCTTTAATAGACTGTTTTTGTAGTTTTTTTATTGCATTTAGTACATCGTTAAATGTTTTAATTTCGATATCAGAAAGTATTTGTAATTCTAATAAATTTGGTGTGATATAGTCGGCTTGTTTAACCGCTTGCTTAGTGAAGAAATCAATAATACCTTGTGGCAGTGAACTACCTTTATTAATATCGCCCCCCATAACAGGATCACAAACATAGATAGCATTAGGATTATAGTATTTAATTTTGTTGACTGCTTCTAAGATTTCTTCGCCTTGTTCAGCAAGACCAATATAGCCCGAAATAATGGCGTCAATAGACTTTAAAACCCCAATTTTTTCTAGACTATTAACTATTCGTGTGATTTGTTTAGCACCAAGCACTATGCCATCATAATGAGGATAAACTGTATTACTGGATAATTGCACGGTATGGATCGGCATAACTTCAACGCCTTGTAGCTGCATGGCTAATGTCGATACCTTGTTACCGGCATAACCATAAACAACATTTGATTGAATTGATAATACTGTTTTCATATGTTTGCCTTATTATTCGTCATAGTAATGATAGCGGTTTAGGAGATAGATACAGATAATAGATATCAATGCTAAACAACAATAAAACAAGGCTAATGGTATCCAAAAAGATTTGTAAGTATAAATAATATATGCCCCTATCATCGGAATTAGGCTACCAAAAATGGCAGCGCAACCTTGATAGCTGATAGATAACCCTGTGTAACGTATTCTGGTAGGAAAAACTCGACTTAAATAGCCCGCTATTACGCCATAAAAGCCACTGTAGCAAATTACGTTGAGCGAAATACCAATAATAAAGCTATTTTTTGTGCCTATCTGAATGATTGGGAATAATAAAAATACCGATCCCATTGCTAAGATTGCCGAACAAATTAAAAATCGTGTAGCCGAGTATTTTTCTGAAAAATAGGCAATAAAAGGTTGCACAACAAAATGCACAATCGCAATCCAAAACAGGGCATCAACAATTATCTTGTCTTCAATACCTAGTGCAATAGTGGTATAGCCAATCATTAATGTATTAGAAAATATTCCACTAAATGACAATACATTAGCGCCAATGCTTAAAATTAATAGCGGTGTTGATTTTTTTAAAACTTCAATAATCGGTGTTGATTCTTGCTTTAAGTTTGCTTGCTTTTTGCATGATTCGATAAAGACAGGTGACTCGGTTAAGGTGACTCTAGCAATAATGCCAATAATTAATAAAATAGAACTGGCTAAAAATGGAATACGCCAATAGCCACTATTAATAAGCTCAGCTATAGGTGAACGGATAATATAAGAAAAGACCAATAATGCTAAAATATTTCCTGCTGGGCTTCCCCACTGTGCAAAGGAGGAAAAGAAGTTTTTCAACCCTTTGGGGGCATGTTCATTGGTCATAAGTACTGCACCGCCCCATTCACCACCAACCGCAATCCCTTGTAATATGCGTAATGTAACTAATAAAATTGGTGATAAAATGCCTGCTTGTTGATAAGAGGGTAATAAACCAACACAGGTGGTGGCACACCCCATTAAAACCAACGTAGTAATTAACGATTTTTTACGCCCCAAACGATCACCAATATGACCAAATAGTAACGCTCCTAAAGGACGTGATAAAAATCCCACGGCAAAGGTGGCAAAAGATCCTAAGATTTGCACAAATTGATTATCATCAGGAAAAAAAAGCTGACCAAATATTAATACTGATGCCAAGGCATAGATATAAAAATCATACCATTCAATGGTCGTACCAATAAAGGCGGCAAAAGCGACTTTTTTAGCTGATGAATTGGACATAAGTAATCTTAGGGCTATCGCGGTTGTAAGTTAATAATGAGTACGAAACTAGCACAAAACTATTAATATGACAATTTGTTATCTTCTAAGAAAAGAAAAATGCAATGGATAGATTTAGTATCTAATTTAGTGACAGAATTAACTGTCACCTTTATTATTTTCCTCTATACAGAAACACGCAATTTTATGTTCATTATAATTAATAAGCTGTGGTTGTTCTGTTGTACAACGTGAAAATGCTAAACGGCATCGAGCATTAAACGCACAACCCATAGGTGGATTTAGCGGACTTGGTAATTCACCTTCTAATTTAATTCTATCTCGTCTAAGATCAGGATTTAATCTTGGGTTTGCTGATAATAGTGCCTGAGTATATGGATGTTTAGGGTTACGATAGATTTCATCTTTTCGTCCTTGTTCAACGCAACGACCCAAATACATTACCATTACGTCATCAGCAATGTGTTCAACGACGGAAAGGTCATGAGAAATAAAAATATAAGATAAACCTAGGTCTTGCTGTAGATCCATCATCAAATTTAGCACTTGTGCTCGTACAGAAACGTCTAATGCTGAAACAGGTTCATCAGCAACTACTATTTCGGGATCAAGCATTAAACCTCTTGCGATAGCAATGCGTTGACGTTGTCCTCCTGAAAACATATGGGGATAACGGTTATAAAACTCTTCTTTTAATCCAACTTTTTGCATCATTGATAGTACTTTTGCTTTACGATCATTTGCTGTTAGATCAGTATTAATAATTAGAGGCTCTTCTAATATGGAACCGATTTTTTTGCGCGGGTTCAATGATGAGTATGGATTCTGGAAAACAATTTGAATCTTTTGGCGACGCAATTTTTGAGCTTGTTGATCATTATCCAACAAATTCTGATTTTTAAAATAAATTTCTCCAGATGTGGGTTTTTCAATCATTGTTAGTAATCTTGCTAATGAGGATTTACCACAACCTGATTCACCGACAACCGCAAGTGTTTTAGCTTTGTCTAATGTAAAAGATACACCGTCAACGGCTTTAACTTGCTTGGTTTCAGAAAAAAGTCCCGTTTTAACATGATAATATTTTGTCAAGTTTCGGGCATCAAGCAGTAATTCATTATTTTCCATGTTATTGTTCATATTGTGGTATCCCTTCGCTTGATAGTGGATAATGACATTTTACTTTTCTAGTTTCACCATAGCTAACTAGTGTTGGTTCTTGGGTATAACAATGTTCAGTAGCATAAGGACAACGAGGGTTGAGTAAACAGCCTGTTGGTCGATCATATTTTCCTGGTACAACGCCTGATAATGATGCTAATCGTTCTTTATCTTGAGTAAACTCAGGGAGAGAGCGTAATAGTGCCTGTGTGTAAGGGTGTAATGGTTTTTTAAAGATAATTTCAGCATCTCCTATTTCAACCACCTGTCCAGCATACATTACAATAATTTTTTGTGCAGCCTCAGAAACTAACGCTAAGTCATGAGTAATAAGAATTAATGCCATATTATTTTTGCGTTGCAACTCAAGTAATAACTCAATAATTTGCCCTTGAATTGTGACATCTAGTGCTGTTGTTGGTTCATCAGCAATTAAGAGTTTTGGATTGCATGCAATGGCTATTGCAATCATTACTCGTTGGCTCATTCCGCCAGATAACTGGTGCGGATAAACCTTTAATCGATTTTCAGCATCAGGAATTCCTACTAATTTAAGCAATTCAATCGCTCTTGCTTTGAGCTCTTTTTTACTGCCACCTTGGTGGATTTTTAATGTTTCAATGATTTGGTAACCTATGGTAAAACATGGGTTTAAGCTAGTCATCGGATCTTGAAAGATCATTGCCACATCTGCACCTACAATTTTACGGCGCATTTTAGTTGAGATTTGTTGAAGATCTTTGCCATCAAAGTGTAATGCATTTGCATTGACTTTACCGGGAAAATCAATTAATCCCATTATGGCGAGTGAACTAACTGATTTTCCTGAACCTGATTCACCAACAATACCAACAACTTGCCCTTGCTCAACGTCATAACTAATGTGATCTACTGCTTTAAATCCACCAAATTGAACAGATAATTCTTTTACTTCTAATAGTGCCATGACTGTATCTCCATTACTGTTTCAATTTAGGATCAAGTGCGTCTCGCAAACCATCTCCCATTAAGTTGAAAGCTAACACTGTCATTAAAATTACTAAACCAGGAAAGGTAACGACCCACCATGCTGATTGTGCAAATTGCAATACGTCAGCAAGCATTGTTCCCCATTCTGGTGTTGGTGGTTGTGCGCCCATGCCTAAAAAACCTAATGCAGCCATGTCTAAAATTGCGTTCGAAAATCCTAATGAAGCTTGTACAATTAATGGTGCTAAGCAGTTTGGTAGGATGTTGATAAACATTTGTCGTAAGGGTCCCGCCCCAGCAACTCGTGAGGCGATCACATAATCTTTATTAATTTCAGCAATCGTTGCTCCGCGTGTTAAGCGAACATAATGTGGTAATGCAACAAAAGCTAATGCTATTGAAGCGTTAATAATTGATGGACCAAATATTGCAACTAATACAAGTGCAAGTAGTAAACTTGGTAATGCAAGCATGATATCCACTGCACGCATAATTACATTGTCTAAAAAACCACCTACATAACCAGCAATTAATCCTAATGTAATCCCTAAAATCAATGAGATAATGACTACTAAGCAACCGACTAATAAGGATAAACGGGCACCATAAATGAGTCTGGATAGGATATCTCGTCCCACATCATCAGTTCCTAAAATAAATTGCCAACTGCCATCTTTCATCCAAACGGGTGGTGTTAGTAATGCATCTCTAAATTGTTCAGAAGGGGAATGTGGTGCAACAAAATTGGCAAAGATAGCTAGTAATACAACAATAATAATAAAGACTAGTCCAACGACTGCACCTTTATTTTTTGAAAAATAGAACCAGAATTCACGCATAGGCGTTAATGGTTTAGGTACGACTAAACTGGTGTCTTGCGTATTGGTTGGTTCAGTAATAACCTGTTTATTCATCTGTAAAAACACTCTTATTTATGTCTAATACGTGGGTTAATAACCCCGTACAACATATCAACTAATAAATTCACTAAAATAATTATGACCGCAACAATTAAAACGCCACTTTGTACAACGGGGTAATCTCGACGCTGTAGCGCTTCAATTAACCAACGACCAATTCCTGGCCATGAAAAGACGGTTTCGGTCAATATGGCGCCGGCAAGCATTGTACCAACTTGTAAACCGATAACGGTAACAACAGGGATCATTGCATTACGCAATGCATGAACAAGGACGATTCGCATTCTACTAACGCCTTTAGCTCGTGCGGTTCGAATATAATCTTCACTCAATACTTCTAACATAGAAGAACGAGTCATGCGGACAATTACTGCTAATGGAATGGTTCCTAACACAATTGCAGGTAAAATTAAGTGAGTAACTGCATCGATAAAATCTTCCGTTTCACCCCATAATAAAGTATCTATTAACATAAATCCGGTTAAAGGATTACTTTCATCTAAGAAAAGCATATCACTAACACGACCAGATACAGGGGTTAAATTTAAGTGCACTGAGACTAACATGATTAGCATCATCCCCCACCAAAAAATTGGCATGGAGTAACCTGTTAAAGATAGCCCTATTGCTGTGTGATCAAATATTGAACCACGTTTCACTGCGGCAAGAACACCGATTGGGATCCCAAAACTAACTGCAAACAACATTGCGCAAAATCCAAGTTCAAACGTTGCTTTAAATCGGGGTACAAATTCATCCCATACTGGAATTTGGCTTTTAAAAGAGGTTCCTAAATCGCCATGAAGCATGTTTATAATATATTGAAAATATTGTTGATACAGTGGTTTATCTAAACCCAGTTGAGTCATTAATTCAGCATGGCGTTCAGGGGTTAAACCTCGCTCTCCTGCAAGCACCATAATGGGGTCACCCGGAATAAGGTGAACAAAAATAAAAGTAAGTAGTGTGATGCAAATAAACGTTGGAATAAGTACACCTAACCGCTTTAGAATAAATTGAAACATGTAGTAGCTCTTAAATATTGCTTTTAAACTATCGTTTATAAAATAGATAAAATTTTTATTATTATTAAAAAATAGATTTATAGCTCTAAATTTAGCAAAACCCAACGTAGTGATTAACCACACATTGGTGGTTAATCGTTAGGAATACTATTTTTCAAGCGTAACTTGGTTAAAGTCATGTAATGACAGAGGCGCCATAATATAGCCTTTAACTTCTTTGCGTAATGGCATATAAACCATTGAATGCGCAATCATCAATGCAGGTGCTTGATTATGCATTTCAACTTGTGCTTGTTTATATAGCTCAACTCTTTTTTCGTGATTTGACTCAATACGCGCTTGTTGCAATAAATCATCAAATGGTTTGTAACACCAGCGTGAATAGTTTGAACCTGCTTTAACCGCATCACAGCTCATCAAGACAGAATAAAAGTTATCAGGGTCGCCATTATCTCCAGTCCAGCCCATTAATACAGCATCATGTTCACCATCACGAATACGAGATAGATATTCTCCCCATTCATAACTCACAATTTTAGCTGTTACGCCAATTTTAGCCCAATCCGCTTGAATCATTTCGGCCATACGGCGTGCATTTGGGTTATATGGGCGTTGTACTGGCATTGCCCATAAATTGATAGTAAACCCGTTCTCTAATCCCGCTGATTTTAATAACTCTTTTGCTTGCGCTGGATCATAAGGATAATCTTTCACTTCATCGTTATAACTCCACATTGATGGAGGAATAAAGTTTTTAGCTGGTTCAGCTGCACCTTGAAAAACAGCTTTTATAATCGCATCTTTGTTCACGGCCATATTTAATGCTTGGCGGACTTGCAAATTATTAAGTGGCGGCTTATCCATATTGTAGGCTAAATAGCCAATGTTAACGCCAGCCATTTCTTTAACAACAATATTTTTGTCTGATTTCATTCGTTCAACATCGGCTACATTTGGGTATGGCATAGCATGACACTCGCCTTTCTGTAACTTAGCATAACGAATTGCGGCATCAGGTGTAATAGAAAACACTAAGCGATCAAGTTTGGCTTTTGGACCAAAATAATCGGGATTTGCTTTATAAAGAATTCTGGAGTCTTTTTGGTATTGTACAAAAGTAAATGGGCCCGTACCAACAGGAACTAAGTCTAATTTTTCTGGTGTGTTTTTCTTAAGCATAGCATCAGCATATTCAGCTGATAAAATTGATGCAAATGACATTGCTAAATCTGCTAAAAAAGGGGCTTCTGGATGGTTTAATTCAAATACAACAGTATGGTCATCAATCTTTTTAATTTCTTTGATTAAATCTGGGAATCCCATACTTTCAAAGTATTCATATTGTCCACCAGAAACTTTGTTATAAGGATGATTTTTATCTTTTTGTCGCATAAATGTAA
>NZ_LZHK01000021.1:0-54075 GCF_001690415.1 Gilliamella sp. Imp1-1 | reverse complement strand
GGCACAAGGCACAAGGCACAAGCACTGGCAAACCTACGATTTAAATTTATTAAATAATCCTATTCGCCGAGTTTTTGCACGAAACTCATTTATATTTTCCAAATTATCTCTCAAATTATCTCGAAAACTCTTGTTGGTGTTGGGCGTGTTATTATTGCCATATTCATGGAGTTTAGAAGCATTAACTAGTAAAAATGGTCGCGTAAAAAATCATCGTAGTGATGCCATAATATTACCGTCGTTCGAAAACCCGTGTCTAAAATATGGTACAGACGGAGATGCAGGTTCAGTTGATTTATGGATATGGATATCGAATCCTGATTATTTTGAGCCAAGTGCGCCATTGGTTTGTTATGCTCAACCTAATTTATCAAACGATTCCAGTAATAATACTGAATATAAAGATTTAGATGGTCCTGATTGGGTAAAAGGAAAAGGATTTGTACCACAAGATATAAACAATCCACAACGTAATTTCCCATCGACAGGAACAAATAATGTTTATTTTTATTTATTATTAGCAAACGTAACGCCCGAAGAGATTATCTCAGCTAATGGCGCTAGAGTATTCCCGGAATCAGGGAGTGGAGTTAGTTTAGCTTTATCATCTGCAATAACACCAGGTTGGGGAAAAGGCTCACGAGATGTAGCTTTAAAGATAGTACTAAAAGGACCAGTAAACAGTAGTGCTAATAAAAACTTTAGCCCTTCTACATTTAAGCTTTATTCAGATAGAGCCAAAAGTAACGTCTTGTATAGCTTTAAAATTGAAAGATGGTATATAGCCCAAGGGGCTAATATTAATGCATCTGTGCAAGATGCAAAAAATTACTGTAACCGAATTGGATACCGAGTGCCGAGTGTTGCAGATTATACTAATGCAAATAATGATGATATTTGGACAGGAGGTATTCCTGGAAGAAATATCAATGGTTATCGCCGACAATTAAGCTATCGCGGAGATAATGGCAAGTGGATTGGTAAGCTATTTAATGAATGGGGAACTTTGTTTAATCATCCTAATCACTATTTAGGTCTTGACGACTGGGAAACTAAGCATCCTTATGATTGGTATTGGACAATCGATACATACAAGGGAAAATCAATTCGAGTCGATCTAGGGGATGGGGATTTAGGTTATGAATTAACTTTTAACCTATATAGAGCTGCTTGTGTTAAGCCTTAGTTAAATTTGTTTTATCTGTTCTGCAAATAGTTTGACTCTGTAACTTTTTATCATGCTTATGGTACAAGGCGTCTGCAAGCAGAGCTGAGAACGCAAGGCATAACCGTGTCTCGACGCCGAATAGGTCGAATCATGGCGAAAAATGGCAGGGTTTCGAAATATACCTGTAAAAAATATTGTATTCATACAGAAAAAAGCAACCAATTGCCGATGGGGAATGAACTTAATCGAGAATTTGATATAGGTCAACCACAAAAGATATTAGTGACCAATTTAACCTATGTGAAGGTTAAACAACGTTAGCACACACCTTTGTGTAATTGTTGATATCAGTAATCGAGAAATAGTGGGACGAAGTGCTGGCAGGCATAAAACAGTGGCACTGGTCATGCAAGCTATGAGTCAAATTCCAATGAACTTACAGACGATTGAGTTGTTTCATTCTGATAGAGGAAAAGAGTTTGATAATCATTTGATTGATGAATGTTTAACAGCATTTGGAATTAAACGGTCGTTAAGTCGCAAAGGCTGCCCCTATGATAATGCAATTGCAGAAAGCACATTCAAAGCAGTGAAAACAGAATTTGTGTCAAATACTATTTTTGATTCACTGGCGCAACTTAAATTGGAATTTAATCACTATGTGGATTGGTTTAATTATAATCGACTTCATTCAACATTAAATTACCAGTCGCCGATTGAATACAAAAGAAATCGATGACCTTATCCTTTTGGTACTAAAAAGTGTGGACATACCACTCAGTTCGGCAAACATCTGCTTAAGCTTGCGGTTTTCAGCCTCCAGCTCCTTTAAGCGTTTGATATCCGAAGTTTCCATTCCGCCGTATTTTTCCCGCCATTTATAGAAAGTTGAATTACTTATGCCATATTTACGGCACAGTTCTTTAACGGGAATACCCGCTTCAGCTTCTTTTAAAATAGCCACGATTTGAGTTCAGTCATTTTTTTCATAATTAATCCCCTTTACTTTTATCATAGGAATTTTCTACTTTTTTGCTGTACTCTTTTAGGGGATGGTTACAGTATTTGATGAAAAATACAAAATAATTCAAGTATATTTCGGTGGGCGTTTAAATAGTGGATTTAAGTGGACTTCTATGGACAACTGTGGAATTTGCCACAATAAAAAGATGGCGGAAGCGCAGAGATTCGAACTCTGGGAGGGTCGCCCCTCGCCGGTTTTCAAGACCGACCGAAAAGTTTTAATTATCAATTAGTTATAATGAAAAGTTGTAATATACAGTAGTTTTTTGCTTTAAAAGAATCGTTTTAACACAACGTGTTGCGAATCTATATTTTTATATATTACAACCTAATTTGTCACTTTTGGAATGTTTAATGTCGGTGATTTTTTAACTTTGCGATCATATACTAAAACTTGCGATTCTGTTTTATGTCCACTAAATAATTGTTTGTCTTTTGTTCCACCTTCGTAGTCTGATATTCCTTTGGCCTTTAAGTCGTGAAACGTGAAGTTGATTTTATACCCTAACTTTTCTTCGGCTTTCTTTTTATCCTCATTCCAATGTTCGTTAAAATTTTTGTAGCTATACGCTTTGCCCATTGAATTTAATATTAAAGGTGATTTTTTTGTGACAGGAGGAAAATGTAGTTTAGCGAAATCAATTATTGATCTGAGCCTGTCTGTCCATAATTTTATTTGCCGAGTTCCTGTTTTGCCTTGTTTCACATAAATACCTTCCTTTGATATTTGTTCATGCGTTAACTTTAGGATGTCTCCATTCCTAACTGCACACAGATACGCAATTTCCATAGCTATTTTTACCGCCGGTCGTGCAACTTCTAACATCGCATAATATTCTTTATCGTCTGCATAAATATCTCTACTAACAACCTTTAATTTAGACACGCCTGCGCAAGGGTTTGCTTTAACGTAGCCACGTTCGTACCCCCAGCTATACACGCGAGACATGCTGGCTTTTTCGTGATTTGCTTGCGTTCTGCTTTGTTTCCCTCTCAAATCAAGATATTTCCAGACGTCCTCGGGTTTTATGCGATCCGGATCAACATTACCAAAAACCTTTAACAGTTTTTTGCTATGTTGATGATAATCTTTTTGTGTTCGCGGCGCTAAATCTGCAAAATACGCACTATCTAAAAATAAAGCCCATAATTTTGAAAACGTTAATTTGTAATGTGTTTTTGCTATTTCGTTGTTATATTTAGCCCACAGCTCAGACATGCTAGCGCTGAGCGGGCATAATGTGATTTTTTTTCCGTCCCTCGGCTGATAAACATATGAATATTTATTTTTATAAACTCGTTCAGGTAATTTATTATCAGCCTTATTTTTTCTGCTTCTACCCATGTTATAACGCCTCAAAGTTAGGAGCTTGATTGTTGATTATTGAATGATTAATTTGAGATGGGGATGTTAATGTTGAGCGTAAAACTATCGGTTTTTTTGCTCCGTTCACGTAGTGCTCTATGTTATTTTTTTCTAGCCATTTTATTTGTTTGTTAGCAAGTATATATCCCGTTAATTCTATAAGTTCTGTTTTTGTTAAATATATTGATTTCGCCATAATTACCTCTAATTTTCATCTCTCATCAACAAATAACACTCAGTAATTGTCTGTTATTCACAGTAAACCCTCTTTTTAACTTTACCGTACCCATCACATTTCGGGCATTCAATCTTAAATCCGCTATCTATTTTTTGCGCTAGATATCCAAGTCCAAATCCGCATACTCCCATCATGTGATCGATAATTCTGCCAGATCCTTTGCACCGCTTGCATTACAATCATGGCAAACTACTGCAAAGCAAACGCCCTCTCTGAGAGGCTCTGGAATATCTTCATTGAGACTATAATCAATATCATCAATGAATGAATATTCACTGCCACAAAATGGACAGGGTTTTAATTGTTTTGTCATAATTGTTTCCTCTTAATAAATGACATCCAATGAGTGTTTGAACGCTTACCGCTGATGTGTCCAAATACCGGTTTATATTCTGTTAGTGCTAAAATTTCTTTAACCGGTATGTCTGTTTCGTTCCATTTAAAAATAAGTGTTCCGTTAGTTTTTAGCACTCGAAAGCATTCACTAAAGCCTTTTCTTAAATCATCTTGCCAAGTTGACTTATTAAGTTGTCCATATTTTTTGGCTAGCCAACTTTTGTGGCCAACTTTGATTAGATGAGGCGGATCGAAACAAACTTGATAAAATGTTTCATCAGAAAAAGGCAGGGCGGTAAAATCGACTTGCACATCTGGATTGATATCTACTACTCGACCGTCGCATATTACGTGACTCTCATTTCGCTTATCACAAAACAAAACTCGCTCATCGAGTTTGTTAAAATAGAACATGCGAGAGCCACAGCAAACGTCAATGACGGGTTTATTGATGTTCATTATTATTTCCTTTAGATAATAGAAATCGCACGCCAAATAATCAGCGCAGATATTTGTAATAAATTAATAGAATAGGGTGGTTGAAATAAAGCGCGTAAGAGAAACCGCCGAGGCGGTTATATTATTTTGTGTCAATAAACGGCAATGTTGAATTCGGCAATACAGTGGCAGGTAGTTTCCCGTCCCATTTTTCTGCCTTTGTTAATTCAACTAGCGCAGAGTTAGCTTGTAATGCTTTTGTTTTAGCTGTGATTGCTTTTGCCTCTGCCTCACCTCTTAGAATTACAGCTTCAGCTTCGGCTTTCGCTTGTGCTAACGTACTATCAGCGATTGCCTGCGCTTTTGTAACCGCTATTTCTGCTGTGATTTTTTCTTTCTCTAAATTTTGTTTTTGAGTTTGAACTTCAACTTCCGCTTTCATTCTATCTTCAACAGATTGCTCATAAGCTCTTGAAAAATCAATGTCTTCAATTTGCACCGATTCAACAATGATTGGGTAATTTTCTAGTGATTGCTTAATTGCGTCATTAACATCTTTTGTTAATTGCGCACGTTTTTGAACAGCTTCAATAGCACTATAATGCCCGAATACGTTTTCAATCTGATTTGGCACTTGTCGCTCAATTGTATTTGAAGCTAAACCCTCGATATCTCTAAAATTCAGGTAAACATTTTCTGCTTCTCCTGACGGTACTTTATATGTAACAGACGCCCGAATTTTTGCTGGTTGCTGGTCCTTGCTATATGTTGATAATTCATTGAATGAACGATTTTGAGTGCGAGTGCTAATATACTTAACAGAATCGATAAACGGTAATTTAAAATATAAACCAGCATCATTTGTGCGAGTTATAGCGCCATTTCTTAATTGAACCGCTCGCTCGCCTGCGTCCACCGTATACCAGCCGGCTATTGAGATATATAATCCAATAACGATAGCTATCGCGATAAACACAATTTTTAATATAGACATCTCAGTAGTGCGTTTCTCTTTCATTTTTGCCTCACTTTTTATATATTTGTATAAGAATTAATAGAATCATAATAAGTAGCGCAATAGCTACACCCATCATAAATTGCATAGTATTCACCAATAAAAAACCGCTACATGAGCGGTTTGTTTAACTAATTGATTTAAAAGGGAATATTATCGTCAAATGTATCTTGCTGAGCCTGAGCTGGTGCTGGCGGTTTAGGTTGTTGTGCTTGTTGTTCATCCTGCTTTTTAGTCAATTGAATTTGAGATACTCGCAAACACGGTCTTGTGAATGTCGCACCATCTTTTTGCCATTCTTCAACATAAAACTCACCACTAACCACAACTAAATCACCTTTTTTAATATTTGGCGCATAACCCTCTGCCGCTTTACCCCACAGAACGCACTTAATCCATGATGTTTTTTGATGTTCGCCGTAACCTTGTTTAACTGGTAATTGAAATTCTGCTATTGCTGTATTGTTTTGTAGATAACGTAGTTCAGCATCTTTACCAACGTTACCCGTTGCTGTCATTGTGTTAATTGCCATTTTCTTGCTCCAGTTGTTTTAAATTTTCATCAATTTGATGCTGTATTTTTTTAATGTGTGCTTTTAATCTAAAATTTACAGCTTGTGTTGCGTCGTTTAAACTTGAATGCAATAAATAATCCCCCCAATCAAATCTTGTTTTGTCACAATAAACAAGATTTTTTGTGATTCTTGTAATTATGAGTTTTTCTGGTTTTAACGCTAGCTGATTTGTGTACCAAACAACATCCCCAACTTTTAGCTTTTTCCATTCTTCATCTGTAATCATAATCACATCACCTTTTTAAATTTCAGTTCAGCATCGTTTGAGTGAACATCTTCTTTTATCTCACCCCAACAAATATCTACATTGTTTTCATCGTCGTTTTGTAAATAAAAATCCAAACATTGTTCTGCATAGCTTTTTGCTTCTTCTTTGGTATTGTGATATTCAAAGCCCTCGCCATTGTGGTCATACGTAAAATATTTCATAATTACTCCTTAATACCTATTCCAATCTCTACAAGATCTGGAAAATAAGAATCAACTAACTCTTGTTCGTAAGCATTTTTATCTTCCGCAGCTTCATATTCAGCTTTATCAACTTCTATTTCTACTTCATTGTATGACGGACCAATTCGCGCGCTCACTACAAACGTTATTTTTTCTGACATAAGTACTCCTCTTAGCAGTTAACTATTGTTGTATTAAGTAATTGCCACTCTGTCGCCAACGGCGTGACTACCGTCATGTCAAACAATACGGCTTGTATATTTCAAATTAGCGGGCTAACTGCAATTGCGGACAGTGTCTCTGCTAACACTAATCATCAACGCATATACCAGACGTTATTTTTTAGCTTGTTGTTATACCTAGTTTTTTATTTAAGTTTTCAACGAAAACGGCAGGTAAATTGGTTTTTGTGATATCTACTTGTGTACCGTCTAAAAAATTGACGGATTCGGGCCATATTTCTTGTAATTTTTTGAGAGTTGCACAACTATTTAAGATAGCCATAATTTCATGCTTTAAATCATTTTTTTGTTTTTCTGAGTTTTCGATCTGGTTCTGTAATGATAAAAAACGTTTTGAAAACTCATGATCGGCGGTGTACATCGGCTGCTCTTTTAATTCGTAAAAATCACGCTCGGGTGGTAGTGTTAGATATGCTCTTAATCCGTTAAAATAACATCTCAATCCCTCGTAAGCGTAAAAACAGTACCATAATCAAATGGCAGCTTTTTTACTCGGGCTCTTATCTCATCCGCCTCTTTGAGTTGCTCAGCAGTTACGTTATCGTTATAAACATCAAGAGCTAATTTAGATAAATTTTCATTTGCTATTTCTAGCTCTTTATTTGCTGGCGATTGCTCAATTGCATTTTTACAAATTTGCTCTTTGATAGTTTTAGTTAATCTTGTCATAATTTTTTCCTTTTAATAAAAACCGTCACTAGGACGGTTATGCTTCGACCACGGAAAAATCAGCATCTAAAATCATTTCATTATCTTGACTTATGCCAGCTTCCGCTTTTTCATCCAAAATTACAGCTTGTTGGATTTCAATTGAAACAGGTAAATACTTAAATAATCGTCGAATAACTGTTTTCTTTGCCATTTCTTCCCAGTGAGTTATCCAAGGTCCTTTATCACCAGCTTTACTTTGTTTGCGAACCGATTCAATTTGGTTGAATGTCATTACTTCAAATTGAGAACCACCGTCTTTCAAGCGGGCAACAGCATAAACATATGTGATTGGTGCTGATTCGTCGGCTTTTGGAGTGTGTTTTAAATCCTCATTTAAACCATACTCATAATGAAAATCATCGCCTTCTCGAACGGTTCTTGCTGATATACTGATGATTTGCCCTGAACGTCTAGCAAGATCAATCATGCCTCTATAGCCAATAATTAACTGTACGTTAGATTTTCCATCCTTCGCTTTACCGTTACCAAATGGGAGTAGGTAGGCATGCCCAAGAGCTCCTCCTGGTTCTAAACCCAGTTGCGAGCATTGAACAACTGCTCCTAAAAAACTTTGAATGTTTGAGTCTGCTAATGCTGGCGTTTTCCGAATTTCTGTTGTAACGATTCTTGCCATTCTGTCGGGGTTCATGTGTTTTGGCAGTGCCATGGCAAGTTGGTTTTTAATTTTTGGAGAGTTAACTAATTCAGCTAATGTTGCTGGCTTTTTGTCTTGATTTGTTAGTTGAGTTTTTTCTAGGTCAGATTTAGCAATAGGTGGTTGATTTTGTTCACTCATTTTTTAATTCCTTAGCCCAATAAGGCAATGATAATGTTTGAAGTGCTGGAAAATTGTTGTCTTCTGTACATTGTTTGAATCTAAATAAATTAGCTTTATAAACTTGACGACCAATGTTTTTAGCGGCCTCATCTAATATGAAAGTTTTTACAGGGTATCTACCACAATTGATTGTTGTGCTAACTACCAAGAAAACAAAAGTAGGTTTTTCTCCAGTGATAGATTGAACACCGTCGCTATAAAACGAGTCTTGCACATGATAACGATAGTCATATGAATGAGCATAAAAGCGATCAATATCAGCAGATGTTTTTATATCCGCTACCCAGTTAAATTTTTCTATAAATTTATCAGGTCGGCATCGGCATAAAATATCGGTATCAATATCATTCCAATATATAGATGATTCTGTATGCCCTTGTTCTTCAATAATCCATTTTGCTAATGGATGAGCCATTGCACTATCACGCATTAGAAGTAACTTTCTGTAATCTTCATAGGTGATGATTGTTTGATTGGATTCTTCGGCTTCTTTTAGTAATTCTTGATACTGTGCTTTTCCTGCGTTGGTTCTTAAATTGATTGGATTAGGTATTATGAAACGCCTTTTAAATTCTTCAGGCTCTAATAGTAAACAATGAAAAGCTGTCCCCATGTCCAGTGATGACATTTTACTTTTATCAACTGGCGCATTTTTTACCCACTGATAAAGAGCGGGACTTTCTTCAATAAAATCTAGTTGCGATTTACTAATACCTGCGCCATTGTGATAATCTTCGTTAGATATATCGTAATAAATACCTTGTTTCATTATCTTCACTCCGTTGCCACTTCTAACATCCATCGAATCAACCCAAACAGTCCACCGAATGTCACAATTAAGACACAAAAAAGGGCGTATATTTGCTCGCCCTTAGTCATTCTGTAATTAATGTTAAATCGGTCTGTTTGATAAACATTACAGCCGACATGATCAATTGGTATTGTGTTCATTTAGACGTCCTTTGGTCGTTTTGTGAGTGAGAGACGCCAGTTAATGCCGTCGGTATTCACTGCTAGCAAATCAGTTACATCAATTGTTTCAGCGTCGTCAGGAACGGACCACTGCTCATAACGCGGATTAAGAAATGACGTTTGTGTATGTAAAGAGATGCTTTCATCTTTATTCATCGTCGCTAATTTCCATTTTTTACTAAACATTTGCCACATTTCACGTGAAAAAGGCAGCGGTGTTGGTTTTGGTACAATGCGATATTTAGTGTTTTCTTTGAGAATTAAAAAAAAGTCTTTTAACTCTGTCCAATCATTACTTTTACTTTTATATTCAACTGGTATACCTTGTAGTATTGCTAATAAAACCTGAACAAGGTGTTCTTCACGGTAATTCTGTGGTGTTAATTTTTCCATTATTCACTCCTCAGCTCTTCGAAAAACCAATCTGTTATGTCTTCGCTTTCTTCACCGGTTCGGAATGGCTCCAGATCATCCCAGACCAAACCGCATCCGTATCCATTATATTGTTCAATAAATAAAGGTTTATTCTCTAATATTTCTTCCGGTACGCAAGACGGAGATTCTCCGTGATACCAGTTAATTTTTGCATCTAAACACGCGTTTAAAACTAATGCCACTTCGTGCTCAGTTTCACATTTAATAAACCAGTTTTGCTGTTTTAATCGCTCAATAATCTTTTTACTTGTCATTGTTTTATCCCCTTTCTGTCTGCTAATTCTGTAAAAAAGCCCTCAAAAGAGGGCAAAGGATTTGCATGTACTCGTCTTTCCGAGCTGTCAAAATTCGTTAGCTTAATAAAATGATTTTTTATTTTTTTCATTAAAATGAAATTCAGCTTTTTCATAACATATGAGCTTTAATGCTTTTTGAACTGAATCAGTGTCAACATCATCCCAACCAAACGCTTTCATTATTTTTTTTTCAATTTCTAGATAATCACTATCGCTGAGTTTGTCATAAAGTTCGTTTGATTGAGCTTTAATTTCTGCTTCTTTAGCGTCTTGCATTTCAGAATGCTTCATCATGTTGCAATAAGCATTTTCGTAACCATTTTCTACAGCTCTATGTAACATCATCTATCTCCTTTTATTTCAAACTCAAGCGCACTTGTTTAAATGCGCTTTGATTTGAATACTGGTACATACCCCAGTAGGTGTTGCGCTCCCTTATTCCATTGTTATCGTTCACCAGCTTAGAGGGAGCTAGGCATTTCGTTCTAAGATGAGCTTCGCTTTCACACTGTCTACTTGAATAACACTTTATAAGTTGTTCCGACTTTCCGAATTTTTAAAGAGCTTCAACTTTGTTAAGTTGATTTGTTTTGATGTGATCATTACAACATAAGTTGTTATTAATATCAACATCTAAAGTTGTTATTATTTTTAATTAAGTTGTTAAGTTGTTGTTTTTGTGTGATTGATTGTTATTCGTTTGATTGTTTTTTAATCAGTTGGTGTTTTAAAGTTGTGGTGGGGGATTTTAGGCGTGAAAAAACCCGCACAGGGCGGGTTGGTTTAAGCTGCAAAATTGAATTCAGCTCTCTCAATCCTTTTTAAGGCTTGTTGTGGAGTGTTTACAGGGGTAACTATGATTGAGTGCTTATCTCCAACTTCTTCTAGTGTTAATAAAGCATCATTTAATCGCTTCATCTGTCGCTTGCTAAATGTGATATCATCTTCAGTTGGTCTATAGACAATAAGCTCATGTGTACTTCGTGTAAAGAGATTTTCATGATCCTTGATAGCAAATAAATCTAATAATCTTGCTTTGTTTTTATCTAAATCCGTCCCTATGTTATTGGGTCTTAATCTTTCGGTATTAATTGCCGAGCGATCACTTAGGAAAAATATCTTAGCAGCTCTAGCTTCTGATACAACCTTAAATTCTCTATCAAAATAACGATCGAAGCTTGGATGATTATTTATAGTTATATCTTTTAATAATTTTGACCAAGTGTTATCTGATGAATATTGGTTATTATCTTCATCGTTAGAATAAAAATCAAGGGATGACAGACTTGATGTTAGCATCACCGCTTGCCTAAGAACTCCGATAATATCACTGGATAAGGTGCTTTTTATTTTACCCAAAACAACACCTTGCATAGGAACGTTCCAGTTTTCTAGAATTTTTGTTTTGCTTAGATGTGAAGTAAGACTAGAAATAATTAATTCAATCAAAGAGTTAAATTGATCTGATTTGTTGCCATACATAGCTTTAACTACGCACTGTCTAATAGATTGTCTAATTTTAAATTCACCACCTTCACTAACAGCTACCACGGCGATAGTAAGTTTTTCTCCAGAGCCCATGATTGGCTCAAAGTAAATTGGAGCCCAAATAGCTTTATAAGTTGGCGCTTGTGGTATTGTGGATAATAATTTATTACTATCAAACATTTACAAAATCCATCTGGTTTGGGTTAATTCTATTGTTTATGATTTTTTGAATGAATTCACTACGACTAGTTAAAAAATATAGTAACTCATTTTTCGATTTATGAGCAACAGGTATTTCATTAATAGCTTTATCTATTAGATTATTATTATTTATTTCTTTTATTTTTTCGCACCAAATAGTTAATTTGTTACATAGCGCAATTTTATCTAATTTATGTTCACAAGATAACTCGGTAAATTTACATAGCAAATGATTAAATAATATATTATTCCAGTCTTCATCATGGTTTGGTGTGAATTTATCTAATTGCATTGATAAACCATGATCAATCATAGCTATATCTTTTCCATTGTATAATAAATTACCAGAATGCCGGTCTGGATTGATGATAAATTCATCAAAAAAAGACGCGCTTTCAAGGGCGCTCCAGCTTTTAATTATTGAATGAAATTCAATATAATATGGGTCTTGAATATTTAATCTATGATAAAGATTTGGATACCCAACATCAAGAGAACCGAAACAGAAAACATCATATTGGTCTAATAGTAATATAGGTTCAGGAATTGGCAAATTTATTAGTCTGCCTAATATTGCACAAATTAATTCTTTTAATATCTCAATTCCTTTTATATACTTCGCTACAACAGGATATTCTTCATTATCACAACAAGCGATACATCTGAAAGAACTATTTATGCCGTCTTCGATAGGTTCCGAATCACTAATAATTCTTCCTACTTTTATTATTTTGTCTGTCATCAAATATTATTCCTTACATTATTTCAATTATTTATTTTGTTATATTCAAAAACCGCCGAAGCGGTTGTTACGGATAATCTTTGCCACCATTTGGTGGTTTACATCTCATTAATCTGCCTAATGTCATTTTCCACCCTTTGAATACGCCATATTTTTCAATTGCTAATAAGGCATATTCTGAGCAAGACGGTTCGAATCTACATGCAGAGCGAATGCGATTGGGGGCTATCGCTCTATATAGATATATTAATTTAAAACTAAGCCACTTCACGTCTAAAGATAATCACATAATAAATAGAATATTCTTCTTTCTTTCCTAAAAGAGAAGCAAGACACCCTGGGGATGTTCTTACTCCAACGCTTTCAACGCTTACAAATTCCCAATTATCGTTGGCTTTGTTATTTATTATTTCACGCAAATAAGCTCCAGCTTCATTGCCTTTATCCTTTTTTCCGACATTAATATTTGGTGGAATTTGAACTGTTTCATAAATATAACGCATTGTTTTCTCCTTGAATTTTTATTTAATATATATCTAATCATGGTTATCTGTTTTATTCACTAGAATAACCTCAAAGCGGTTAGCCGTGTTTTCTTAATAGCATTGATTACATTTCAAATGAACAATGAAATACTCGCCCGATTATTTCTATATTTTTTGAATCATCAATTTCATCAGGAAATTCTTCAGAGTTGTAAGAAACAATTCTTATTTTTCCTGCTGGTAATAAATACAATCTTTTTAGCCGACACAATCCGTCTTGGCATATTGCATAAACATCGCCATCACGAATATCTTTTTGTAGTGTGTTTACAGCGACCGTTGCACCATTTGGAATAACTGGCTCCATGCTGTTTCCTTTAGCTGGAAAACAAATGACAAATTCTTTTTGTGCGTTTTTTCTTCTAAAAAAAGATTTGCTAAATCTGAGCTTATATCCGTTGTGATCTTCCGTGCTTGAACAACCATGTCCTGCTGCAAGTTCAATTGATTTGAAATATGGAACTTCAACTTCATCATCATTTAATGGGGTTTTATCATCCCACTCATCTACGTCTCTTGTTGATAATTCATCCATCGGCGTTCCGTCTCGTTGCTGTTTAAGCTGAGGACCTTCTCCTTTAGCTAACCATTCAACCGAAACACCTAAATAATCAGCGATCTTCAATAGATTTCTATTTGATTTTGTTTTGCCTGTCATTAATTTCCATATTGTGGTTTGAGACATACCAATAGCCTCTCCCAATTTCGCTTGAGAAATCTTCTTTTCTTTCATTATTGAGGTTAGTCGATCTGCTAATGTCATTTTTTAAGCTCCTTTTTCATTTAAATAAAATACAACCAAAGTTGTATAAAGTAAAACATCTTAAGTTGTTGACACAAGCAAAAACAAAAGATAATATTTACAACATAAGTTGTTAAAAGAGAGTTTGTATGAAAAATAAAGCAATTGAGAAAGCTATTTTAATTACGGGAAGCCAGAAAAAATTAGCTGATGCGTGTGGAAAAACTCAGACATCAGTATGGAAGTGGCTGCACGGATTGTCTGATGTTAGTCCTGAACATGTTCATTTAATAGTAAAAGCAACCAATGGGGAAGTTGCAGCTTGCGATATTAGACCTGATTTACCAGAACTTTTCCCAAGAAAGAGGGTAAGCAATGAACGCAGTTGAAATATTAAAACTAATAGGGCGTCCGAATGCCTATTATCCTAAGCTAGCTAAGCCACTGGGTGGTGTGAGTCCTGCTGTTTTATTCTCACAATTATTTTATTGGCAAGACAAGGCTACGTCTGATTTAGGTGTGTATAAAACACGTGATGAGCTTGAAGATGAAACTGGTTTATCTCATAACGAACAAAGAACGGCTATCAAAAAACTAAAAGAAAAAGGCGTGTTAATTGTTACAGAAAAGAGGTTAGAGCATAAGACTTTTTACAAGATTGATAATGAAAAAGTTAATCAAGTTTTAAGCGATTTCGCCAACTCTATAACTCAATCATCACGACAGATGAAAAGTAGTTACCCCGATCTCTACAATGTAGATGTCGAGACGACTACAAAATCAAGTTCGTTATATCAAGAGAATACTACAAAGACTACTACAGAGAATACTACAAATATTATTGCGAATAAATCGCAACAGCCAAAGCGACCTTGTCAGTTTCCTGATGAATTTAAACCGAACGATCATCATCGAGATATAGCGATGAATGAAAACATCAATTTGGATAATGAGTTTGTTAAATTCAGGGATTACTGCTTGGCGAATGGCAAAAAATATATTGATTGGAATGCGGCTTTTAACAACTGGTTACGCAATGCTAACGGTTATAAAAAATCAAATAAACCACCTGAAAAATTCATGACCCTTGCCGAGCGTAACAGGGCAGTTTTAGAGAGTATGAGGGCTTAACCATGGCAAAGATTACAGATGAATTTTTAGCGGTTATTGGTGGATTACTTGAGGTTTACGGACAGCAAGCAAGCACAGTCAAGGTCAATATTTACTGGTCAACACTTGGGCAATATCCGATTCAATCGTTAAAAGCCGCTGCGCATGCTTGGGTGCTTAAAAGTCAATTTATGCCTAAGCCTGCGGATTTAATCAAGCTAATGGGCGGTTCAAGTAATCATTTATCACCAGATGAAGCATGGTCGATTGCAATACTTGCTAGCGATGAAACCAATACGGTTGTTTGGACTAATGAAATAGCAAAAGCATGGTCACAAGCTGAGATTGTCTACCGAAATGGCGACAAAATTGGAGCAAGACGAACATTTATTGATGCATATGAGCGAATGGTTGACGAATCGATGATGTACGGACGAGCTATCGAGGTGTTTGTCTCCCAAGGTAGCGATAAAGCAAAGCGTGCTGATGCTATAAACCATGCTGTTTTTACTGGGCTATTAACGCAAGAGCGAGCTAATCATTATCTACCAAAACCAGAGAATACGTTTGCAATGTTGGAATGCAAAACTGAGCGGGGAGCATCAAGTAAAAGCATGATGCATATTGCTAGCATTAAGCAGATGTTAAAAACAGGTAGAGCTTGTGTTGCAGAGAGTTAACCACTGCCACCAAGGACGTTATCACATGCTCGACAAAATAGCGTACGACTATGTGAGAGCGATAAAGAGCAGGGGAGCGGATACGGTACAAATTAAACAGCAATTAGCAGAACGAGTAAAAAAATATTCAGAAGAAGACAAAATTAAATTGAGGGAGTTAATACAGAAATGGCTTACAAAATAACAGCAGAAGTTAAAAAAGGTTGGCAAGCGTGGGGAACGGTTGTGTTGCGTCGTGATTCAAGACTCACAGAAAAAGGTTTAATAAAAACGCTGGCTACAGTTGAGAACTCATTTGGTAATTCTAAAGTTGATGTGTTGGTCCGTAATTTTGAGTGTGTGAGGGTTTAGAAGTGATTAAAGAAATACGATTAACACATGAACAAGCACGCAACACAGCGATTAACGTAATAAATCAATTACCAGTTGATAGCGAGCATCCATTGAGGATTGTAATTGATGAAGACAATCGCACGTTAGCACAAAATCGCATGATGTGGGCTGTTTTAAATGATATCGCAAAACAAGTTGAATGGAACGGAGAAAAGCTCACAGCGGAGGAATGGAAACATCTAATTACAGCTAATCTGCACGGTCAAAAATGCGTAAAAGGCATTCAAGGCGGACTGGTGTTTATGGGACTATCAACTAGAAGAATGAATAAAAAAGAGTTTGCTGATGTAGTGACTTGTGCCGAACAGTTTGGGGCTGAAAACGGCGTTATATTTAGCTCAGATGCACAGGAAGCGATTCGACTGGCTGAACAGTACAAAGACCAATTATCAAAGGTGGCATGATGAACAACGAACACTTGGAACAACTGAAACGATACGATGATAAAGAGCAAGAATTAGAGCGAGCAATAGCAATAGTTAGAGAGCAACGCAGAGAATACATTAATCAGCATAATTTAAATAGAGTTAACGACAATGCCGAAGAAACACAAATTAATTAAAACTGATTTTAAATGCCCAGAATGCAATGGAGCTTGTTTGCACAACGTTGACTTGGATTTATTTGTCTGTAATAGACCATTGGTTGGTGTTAACGGAGAAGCAAAAGGCTCTTGCGGTAAGTTTTACAAGAATAAAGCGAAGTTCAGACGATGAAGAGAGAAATAAAGCATAAAAAATGTAAAAGTTGTGGTAGAAAATTTGCGCTATTTAACTCGCTCGCTCAAGTATGTTCTATTGATTGTGCTATTCAATATGCAAAAGATAACAGCGTTCAAGAGCGAACCAGAATTAAATTAACGCGAATAGCAAAAGAGAGCATAAAAACACGCTCAGAGCATTTAAAGGAAGCTCAAACGATATTTAATGCATTCATTCGAGAGCGAGACAAAAACGAGCCGTGTATTAGTTGTGGACGCTATCACACGGGGCAATATCACGCAGGGCACTATCGAAGTGTTGGCGCATGTCCAGAGTTACGATTCTGTGAGCTGAATGTACATAAACAATGTTCAGCATGTAACAACCACAAGTCCGGTAACATTATTGAATACAGAATTAATTTAGTAAAAAAAATAGGTGTAGAAAAAGTAGATTGGTTAGAGGGGTATCACGAACCAAAAAAATACACGATAGAGCAAATAAAACAGATTAAAGCTGAGTATAAGCAAAAATTAAAAGAATTAAAAAAGGGTGGGTAACAAATGCTAGCAGAATATGTATACGTTGATGATGAGCCAAAGGAAATTGTAAAACCAGTTACGCGGGTTAGGTTTCAATCTGATTACGATATTACTGACGTGTTGAGATTGTGGGGGAATTGGTCAAGAAAAAATTATTATTCAGAACAAAAATCGCCATCTTTGTTTGAGAATCAACAAAAAAAATACAAAGAATTGTGTTCTGATGATGATGCTATGCTAATAGATTCTGCGTTAATTGCGTTATCAAAAACTAACAGGCAAGCAGCAGAGCAATATAATGTTTTGAAGTTATTTTATTTCGGAGAAAAACAAACGATTGAAGATTACGTAGCAGCAACTGGATTCGGAAGAAAACTTGAGCGATTAGCATTCAACGGAACTATCAGTATTATAAGCGCAAAGGATTTTAACAAGCAAACAAAAAACATTATAAAACCACTATCTGTTGTTGATATTGCAAAAAAAATGAATATTGATAGAGCGAAAATAAAATCAATGAAAGAAGGTGGTGAAAATCATATTGTAGGTCATTTAAGCGCAATAACGCTGCTAACAGGTCAGCGTTTAGATATTCTAAATAGCATAACATACAAATAAATTTACAATTTATTTAAAAAACACTTGAAATGCTAACATGAAACTGATATAAATATATCAACATGAAATTATTGTATGTAAAGCTCGCAAATGAGGGCTTTTTTGTTTTCATTTTGTAATTTTTTATATTAAACTGCGTGTTTTTTAAACACAGGTAATATTAAATTATGAAAAAATTAGTTTTAATCTTGGTTTTATTTTTATTATTCCCGCCGATTTCAAATGCGAAAAACTGTAGAAAAGGCATACCGTGCGGCAATTCATGCATATCGGCTTCTAAAACGTGTCGAATTGGAACCTATTCAGTAGCACCGACGCCAAAGCCGAAAAAGCCAAAATCAACACTAACGCCAACATCTAATCAAGTTGCAATTAGTAAGCAAAATTTTGACAATGCAAAAACTCAGCTTACTAAGATATACAAATCAAATCCAGAGCAAACCGAATTTTATTGCGGATGTGATATTTCATGGACAGGTAAAAAAGGTGTTGTAGATTTTGGTAAATGTGGTTATAAGCCCAGAAAGAATTTAAATAGAGCGTCTCGCATTGAATGGGAACATGTTATGCCAGCCGAAAATTTTGGTAGACATCTGCAATGTTGGCGAGATGGTGGGCGTAAAGCGTGTAAAAAAGATGTTACCTTCAATCAAATAGAAGGGGATATGCATAACTTACAACCAGCAATTGGCGAAGTAAATGGAGACAGGTCTAATTATCGTTATTCGCAGTTTACTAAAGAATTTACACAGTACGGACAGTGTAAAACTGCTGTAGATTTCAAAGAAAGAAAACTTCAACCTCGTAACGAAATTCGTGGGATGATAGCACGTACATATCTCTATATGTCTGATAAATACAAAATTAATTTATCTAATCAAGAAGAAAAGCTGATGGCAGCGTGGGATAAAATGTATCCGCCACAAAAATGGGAATGTGAGCGTAACAAACTGATAGAAAAAATTCAGGGTAATGATAATAAGTTCATTACTTCACAATGTAATTAATTTAAGCCGACGAAAGTCGGTTTTTTATGTCCAAATTTCATGCATGTCGGCGACATTGATGTCGTCGAGTCGTGACCGCGCCTAAACCTCTGTAATTACGTTTAGGTCAATCATTTTCAAGGGTCTAAAGCTCATACGGTATGAACGGTCAACTCATAAATGAAAGGTAGCTGATTCGAGTCCAGCTAGACCCACCATAACAGTCCCCTTCATAACCTCTACACAATCTGGATAAATCTGGTTTGTGATACGTTTGGGGGCATCTACAGAATCGACAGCAAAGCTAGACACACACATAACTAACATTTAGCTAGTACGCTGTCACATCATTAACTAACAAGAATATTTATTATGGAAAAATACACTTCACCGATTTCGTATTTCTGGGGAGCTATATGCACTCTATTTGGTGCGCTCAGTTTGAACGATATTGCTATTGTGGTTGGTATTATTTTATCAATAGCGACGTTTATTATTAACTGGGTATATAAACGCCGAGATTTTTATCATAAAAAGAATTTGAGAGAACAATACTATGAAAAACACAACAAGAATAGCGACGAGTGCGATTTGTAGTGTTTCAGTAATCATCGGGATTGTTATTGCTAATTACTCAGACGAAATCAGAACGAGCAAGGCAGGGCTTGAAATAATCGGTAATGCTGAATCATGCGTAAGAGAGCCATATTATTGCCCCGCTAATGTGTTAACAGTAGGTATCGGCTCAACGGGTAATATTCAGCAGAAGGTTTATTCAGACGAGGAAATAGCGGAGCGTTGGGTTGGTGATATCAAAACTGCGGAGCGGTGTGTTAATCGCTACGCTAACGGTTTTCATCTACCACAGCCTGTTTTTGATGCTGTTACTTCGATTACGTTTAATTGTGGTTGTTCAAACATGCGGAAATCAATGATGTATAAACATCTGAACAACGGTGATTATAAAGCAGCTTGTAATGAGTTTCCAAGGTGGAACAAGGCAGGCGGTAAGGTTTTGAATGGCTTAGTAATCAGACGAGAGAAGGAGAAAGCGTTATGTCTATCTTATGCTTTATCATCGCTTCAATAATGGCGGTTAAAGATGTCAACGGTTGGGGTTGGTTTTTATTTGTGTCGTTATTATTGAGTGATTCATCATGTTCAAATTGTCTAAAGTAAATATAGCGAACACGGCATTAATCATTATCGGCTTTGTATTTACTATCTATTTCGGTTACAACAATTATCAAGAGAAGAAACAGCTCAAAAAAGATAATGCTGAACTGTTCGGAAAAATCGAACAGTTGAACCAGGACATCACTAGAAACAACCAAATTATAGCAGATAACGAAAATAACAAACGTGAGCTAGAAAATCAGTCTATTGAACGGCAGGAGCAAATCAATGAGCAACTCAAAAATAATGACTGCGCTAGTCAGTTTGTGCCTGTGCCTGTTTCTAACAGCTTGTACAACAGAGCGAAAGGTTTACGTCAATCGACCGATACCGGCAAATTTGCTCAGTGATTGTCTGCCGAATTTACCGTCCAAAAAAATGACGTTCGGCGATAGTTTGAAATATAACGAACATTTATTAAATGTTATTGAAAAATGTAATGCGGATAAAAGAGCGATAAGGGAAATTAGTAATTAGTGCTGTACTAACTCAGATAAATAATTTATAATAAATGTGCACTTAGAGTAACATGATCAAATAAAGTTATTAAGCAATTTGTTACATTTCTATCTGTATCATGTTTAATTTCTTCGTACTAGGGGATCTGGCTTCTAAGTTTGGCGACCGTGAACCAACTCCCCTTAAAACTACTAACTTAGATACTCCTCATTAATAGTTTTTCAATTAACTACCAGTATAAATAACTATTCACTTTTACCGCATAAACTATAAAAAATCCCGAGCAGTTATAAAAAATAACTGCATATTTAATCAAACCGCTTCGTGCGGTTTTTTTATGTCTGAAATTTGCCATCACACGGCAGACAACAAGAGCCACTTAGGAATGAGTTTTAGAGGGAATCAGATGGTTTTCATGGTTACCTCTCTTGACTGGTTCCCTGTGTGACTAAAACTCATTTCTAATGGAGAACACCATGAATATTATTAAATTTGATTTTAACGAAATGGTTACTTTACAAGGTAATCAAGTAATGACGACATCGTTAAAAGTTGCCAAATATTTTGGAAGAAAGCATAAAACAATATTAAGGGCAATTAGAAATCTAAATTGCTCGAAGAAGTTTAACGAGCGCAATTTTGTGCCCGTTAATTATATTGATGAAAAAGGCGAGGCTAGGGAAATGTACAACCTTACCAAAGATGGCTGCATATTTTTAATTATGGGGTTTACTGGAGAGAAAGCTGCGCAAATTAAAGAGGCATACATCGAAGCGTTCAACTGGATGGCTGAGCTGCTCACTAAATTACAAAATAGCTACATGAAACAACATAATGATTTAATGCTTGAGTACATGAAAGAAAAAGATGTAGCTAGCATGTCAGGGCGTTTATTACGACGCTGGGGCAAAGAGAAGAAACCAAATTTAATAAACAGGATGCAAAAACTACAAGAGCAATCACAAATTCAATTATTAATTTAAGGAAAGATTATGATAAAGCCAGACTGGGAGGCTATCGAATCAGCCTACAGGGCTGGTTTGTTGTCCATAAGAGAGATAGCAAGTAAAAACGGGATAACCGATGGCGCTATTAGGAAAAAGGCAAAAAAAGGAAATTGGTCTAGAGACCTATCAGAAAAGATTAAAAATAAGTCTGATGAATTGGTACGCACTAAAGAGGTACGCACAAAGGTACGCACGGAAAACTCATTATCAGAAAGGGTATTAATTGAAGCTAACGCCGAAGTAATAGCCAATATTCGCATGGAACACCGAGGCGATATTCGTAAAGCTCGTAATATTACCAACGCCTTATTTGAAGAGCTTGGTACTGAATGTGCAGATATAGAGGCATTCAAAAAACTTGGTGAGTTATTAGCAAATCCAGACCAAAACGGTAGGGACAAACTCAATGAAGTTTATATGTCCGTCATATCCATGCCAGAAAGAGTTAAATCAATGAAAGCATTAAGTGAAACACTTAAAAACTTAATCACTTTAGAGCGACAAGCTTACAACATTGACGACACACCAAAAGATAATTCAGTTGGCCAACTTTCGGATTTAATGGATAAACTATCACGGGAGGGTTAATGTTATCTCCTGGTCATTTAAAAAAACTCAGTAATAAGCTTTGGCGTTTAAATAACCTCTACTACATCACGGATAAAGCAGGTAAGCAAATTCGCTTTATGATGACACCTGAGCAGCTTGAATACTTTGAAGGTATGCACACTCGAAATATCATCCTAAAGGCTCGTCAATTAGGATTTACTACCGAGGTGTGCATTATTCAGCTAGACGCGGCATTATTTGAATCAGCCAAGTGTGCGTTGATTGCTCATACTCTAAATGATGCTAAACGATTATTTAGAGAAAAAGTAAAATATGCGTATGACAGGTTGCCAGAAGAAATAAAGCAAGCGAATCCTGCTAGTAATGATGCCGCAGGTGAGTTGGTATTTAAAAAAGGTGGCTCGCTTTATGTATCAACTTCATTCCGTGGAGGCACGCTTCGTTATCTGCATGTTTCTGAGTTCGGTAAAATTTGTGCAAAGTTCCCAGATAAAGCTAAAGAAATTGTTACCGGTGCTTTTGAAGCTGTTGCTACCGGGTGTTTCATTACAATAGAAAGCACCGCAGAGGGTAAAAGTGGTTATTTTTACGATTACTGTAATACAGCTGAAAAAGCCCATATTCAAGGCAAGCCTTTATCATCACTTGATTGGAAGTTCTTTTTTTTCTCTTGGTGGAAAAATCCACTCTATGCGATAGAGCCAGTTGAACAATTACCGTCTAGATTAGAGGAATATTTTAGCGAGATAAAAGCTAAGTACGGTATCAACTTTACCGAACAACAAAAAGCTTGGTATCACGCTAAAGAGAAAACGCTTGGCGATGATATGAAGCGTGAATATCCATCTATCCCAAGCGAAGCATTTGAGCAATCAATCGAGGGCGCTTACTATGCAAGGCAATTCAGAGAACTATACAAAGAAAAACGCATTACCACGCTACCCGATAATAGCCATTTAGATGTTTGCACTTATTGGGATTTGGGTATTGGTGATTCAACCGCTATTTGGTTTGTGCGTAAAGTGGGTGAAGAATTTCACATCATCGACTACTACGAAAATAGTGGCGAGGGTCTCAGGCACTATATGAAGGTCCTGAAAGATAAAGCCCAAAAGCTTGGTTATGAATATGCTGAGCACTGGGCACCGCATGATATTGATAATCGTGAATTATCGGGTGATGGTAAGAGCCGTAAACAGATAGCAAAAGAAGGCTATGAAATTGACGGCGAGAAATACAGTATTAAGTTTAATGTCGCACCAAGGCTTAGTGTTGATGATGGCATCGAATCAGTTCGTGAAATTCTTCCGCTTTGTGCATTCGATGCAGGTAAATGCGAACAGGGTATTGCTTATTTAGAAGCATACCGAAAAGCATGGGACGATAAAAACGGCTGTTGGCGAGATAAACCGTTACATGACCACACATCACACGGCGCGGATGCGTTTAGATATTTTGCTGTAGCTAATCGAAATGCACGCAGACAAGCTTTTACAATTCAAATGGAAACAACATTCTAATGAATCATGACATTACTTTTATTCGACCTGAGCACAAACAAGCATCTATTAACTGGGAAAAAATGCGGGATGTTTGTGCTGGAGCTGAAATAATTAAATCAAAAGGTAATCAGTATTTACCTTATTTAGATCCCACAGATAAGAGTGAACGTAATAAAAAACGCAATCAAGATTATATTGCAAGGGCGGTTTTTTATAGTATTACTGGTCACACAAAAATTGGTTTAATTGGCATGGCTTTCCGCAAAAATCCAACAATTAGCATCCCTAACAAGTTGGAATATCTTAAAACTAATGCAGATGGTGCTGGAACAAGTATTTACCAACAGTCACAATCAACGCTTGAATCAGTATTAGAAGTTGGTCGTCATGGTCTGTATGTTGATTATTCCTCAGATTCTAATGAGGCTATGATTTTATCGTATAAAGCAGAAGATATTATTAACTGGCGAACACAACGAATTAACGGCAAAGATAAGCTAGTTTTAGTTGTTCTTCGGGAAGTAGTTGAAGTCTCTGATGGATATGGTTTTAAAGATATCACTCAATACAGAGAGTTAGCCATTGAAGAAGGCAAGTTTATCTGTAAGGTTTGGCGTCGCACAGGAGAAAATAACAGTGGACCTTATGAAATTGATTCTATTTATGAGCCAAAACCAAAAAATGAAGATCATTGGCATGAAATTCCATTTACATTTGTAGGTGCTCAAAACAACGACCCAACAATTGATGATTCCCCTTTATCTTCATTAATTGAAATCAATTTAGGACACTATCGTAATAGTGCTGATTATGAAGATAGTTTGTTCTTTTGTGGTCAGGTTCAGCCTGCAATTATCGGATTAGACACTGAATGGCGAGATTTCTTGGAAAAGAATGGTGTCAAGATTGGATCTCGTACCCCATTATTACTTCCTCAGGGCGGTAATTTTGTTTACGCCCAAGCACAGCCTAACACTTTAGCTAAAGAGGGTATGGACGATAAGCGCAATTATATGGTGGCACTAGGCGCTAGGTTAATAGAACAAAACTCATCAGCTAAAACCGCAACACAAGCTAATGGTGATCAAACAGCATCAACATCCGTACTCGGTATATGTTGCTCTAACGTGTCGGAGGCTTACACGATAGCACTTAAATGGTGTGCTCATTATCTTGGGGTAGTGGTTGATAATATTGTCTGTTCTATCAATCAAGAGTTTATTTCTAAGATTGCTGATGCTGGCATGATTACCGCTATTGTTAGCTCATGGCAATCAGGCGCAATCAGGGATGAGGATATGATACGTGCAATGCAAAAAATAGATATCATTGACCCAAGCGCAGATCCTGAAACCGTCAAGCAGGAGCTAAAAGACGCAGATCCTCAGTTGCTGGATTAATTTATGACAATTAACAAAAAACTTCGCGATGAAGCAATTTATCACCGCGTTAATCTGGTTGGTTATGAGCATAATTTAATAAGAGAATCACTTAAACTTCTAAATGTCGTTGATCAACAGTTAACAGCCCAGCTATATATTGCGTTAGATGATTTATCTTCTAGTGAATTTAAAATATCACGACTTGAATCAATGCTCAGTAGTGTTAAGTCATTAAATTCATTTTCTGATTATCTCTTTGGTGAATTAAATGCATTTAGTGAATATGAGAGTAATTATCAATATTCACTGTTTGAATCGTTATTATCCGATATTGTTAAAACTAAATACCCTTTAATGCAGATATCGCCCAATCAGTTATTTGCGGTGGTAAAAGCAAAACCATTTCAAGGGCGATTATTGTCTGAATGGGTAAGCAATATCGAAGATGACAGACTTAAACGTGTTACAAATGCCGTTAGAACTGGTTATGTAACTGGCGAAACCACTGAACAGATTATTAGAAGAGTGAGAGGTACTAAAAAGAACAATTATAAAGATGGCGTTTTAGAAACGAGTAAGAGAAACGTATCATCATTAATTCGCTCAGCTGTATCTCACACAGCCGCCGTTTCTCGTGATGAGTTCGGAAAGGCTAATAGCGATTTAATAAAAGGCAAGCAATGGTTATCTACGCTTGATACTAGTACTACTCCGATGTGTATTATTCGTGATTTAAAACAGTATACATTAGATAACCAGCCTATCGGTCATGACATTCCATACGGTGACGGACCGGGTAAATTACATTTTTGTTGTCGGTCTGTTGAAACGTTTATACTAAAAAGTTATCGTGAACTAGGGATCGACATTGATGAGGTGCCAACTGGCATACGAGCATCAATGGATGGTCAAGTTCCTGCTAAAACATCTTATCTTGAGTGGCTAAAAACACAATCACAGGAGAGGCAAGAGCAAATATTAGGGGTAGAAAGAGCGAGGTTATTACGAAATGGAGAAATTGAGCCAGAAAAGTTTTTCACTCGTGATGGACACTTATTAACAATTGACGAATTAAACAACCAACTTAGTGGTCAACTTTCAAATTTAAGAACAGTTGAAGATGTTGAAAATTGGATGCAAAGAAAAAGCATAGCTGCTAATGTTAAATTTCCGAAAGATACATCTCTCGAAAGCGCTAAAGATGTTGCTGAAATATCAGAAGATATTATTAAAAGGTTCAATTTATCAAAACTCTCATGGTTAGGGACAAAAGATAAATTTTCGGAAACTGCGGCTGGTGCTTATAATTTATCTCAAAACTCAATTCACATGGCGCAATGGATGTTAGACCCAAGCGAATGGGAGGCAATTGCAGAAAACGCCGCCATGCTAGGGTTTAAAGATATGGCCATTTATGAAATTGATTTATCTCCAGATAAAAAACAGCTAGCACGGATAATTGCTAACTTGGATGTTTTACCTTACGCATCAGTTCAAAGCATAAAAGGAACAATAGCGCACGAATTCGGGCACTATCTGTATTATCAAGATGAGAAGTATTTATCTAAAATCACTCAAATTGCATATAATGACAAATGGGCGCATGTGCTAAGTTATTATTCTTCTGATTCAAATGAAGAGCTTTTTTCTGAAAGCTTTGCTTTGTATATGCTTGGCGATACTGAATCGAGAAAGAGAATTCATCCTTTAATACTAGAATGGTTAATAAAACATGACAAACGATAATCTAAGAAAGGTCCACGCTTTAATTCAAAAACAGCCGTGGGATGATGACATCTTAGTGGAGATACAAAAGTTGATTGATAACGAGCCAAATTTAGCCATTAAACGTATGATGGCTATGAGTATGAGTGCAGTTACCAATAAAATGGAAAACAGCAAAACAATAGATAAATAAATATTCATTAACATCTACAAGGTCGCTATATGCGGCCTTTTTTATTTTCAGAGCAAAGCTCAAATCCTGAGGGGAAATTATGTTATTTAGAGAAATCAACCGAAAGTTTTATTCAGAAGCGCAAGAAGGTGGCGATGCTGGTGGTGGCGCGACAATCACCCCAGAAGTGCAAGCCTTAATTGATAAAGCAGTTGCTGAAAACACGCAAGGCTTAAAAAATAAAAATAATGAATTGTTAGGTAAACAAAAGGCATTATCTGAAAAACTAAAGCAGTTTGAAGGGATTGATCCTGACGCCGTCAAAACAATCTTACAGCGATTTTCAGATGATGAAGAAGCAAAACTTATTTCAGCAGGGAAAATCGATGAGGTATTAAACAAACGCACAGAGCGGTTTAGAAGCGAGTTTGATAAAAAACTCAAAGCAGAACAAGAACGAGCCGATAGCGCGCAAAAAAAAGCTGAAAAGTATAGCAGTATTGTACTTAGCAACAAAATGACTAATGCGGCATTGAAAGCGGGAGCGTTACCTGAAGCATTAGAAGATATTAGTTTACGTGCCAAAGGCATGTTTATTTTAAGTGATGACGGCGAGGCTGTCGCAGTAGGACAAGATGGCGAACCTTTACTTGGTAAAGACGGTAAAACTCCTTTAACACCTCAAGAGTGGGTGGAATCATTAAAAGATAATGCTCCACACCTATTTCCAAGAGCTGAAGGCACTGGAGGAGGAGGACATAAGGCAGGTGGTTCCAATTTAGTTCGTTCAAAAATGACCAGTACGGAAAAACACAACTACATCCAGAAATATGGTCAACAAGCATATTTAAAATTACCAAAAGATTAAGAGGAAGTTAAATAATGGCAACAACAGTAAATACAGATTTAATCATTTACAACGATTTAGCACAAACCGCATTTTTAGAGCGACGCCAAGATAACTTGGATGTATTTAATGCGGCATCTAATGGTGCAATTCTTATCGATAATGAATTAATTGAAGGAGATTTTCGTAAACGGGCATTTTACAAAGTTAACGGCTCTATTGATCCACGTGATGTTAATTCGGTTGATCCTGTTACAGGTAAAAAAATCGGCGCAGGCGAAGCTGTGGGCGTCAAAGTACCGTGGAAATATGGACCCTATGAAACAACAGAAGAAGCATTTAAACGCCGTGGGCGTGATATTTCTGAATTTTCAGAGGTGATCGGCGTTGATGTGGCAGATGCAACATTAGAGGGCTACGTTAAATATGCCATCAATTCTCTAATGGCTGCGATTGGTGCTAACACTGACATGACAGTAACCGCAGATATCGCGACCGATGGGAAGAAAACATTAACTAAAGGATTACGCAAATACGGCGACAAATTCAATCGTGTTGCTTTATTTGTTATGCATTCTACAACCTACTTTGACATTGTAGATCAGGCAATGGATAACAAGCTATACGAAGAAGCTGGCGTTGTTGTTTACGGTGGACAACCAGGTACATTAGGCAAACCTGTATTAGTTACCGATTCTGCGCCAGTTGATGCGATTTTAGGTTTAGTTGCAAGTGCTGTAAAAATCACTGAGTCACAAGCTCCGGGCTTCCGTTCTTATGACATCAATACGCAAGAGAACCTAGCAATCGGATATCGTGCAGAGGGTACAGTTAACATTGATTTACTCGGTTATAGTTGGGATACATCAAAAGGTGCTAACCCAGATTTAGCCAAGCTAAGCAATCAAGTTAACTGGAAAAAACACTTTGACAGCAATAAATCTACCGCTGGCGTTTTAATCAAACTAGGAGCGCCAAACGTTAACAGCAGATCTGCCAAAGTAAATAATTAAAACAAAGGGCTTTACGCCCTTTTTTATGGAGCAATGAATGATTAATGCCGATCCTAATTCTAGCAACTTTAACAGTTATGCAAGCATTGATGATTTAGAGCATTTTGCTAACGCAAGAGATATAAGTTTACCTGACAATAAAGAATCATTGCTCATTAAAGCAATGGACTATTTGAATGGATTAAATTGGGCAGGTAAGAAAGCCAAACAAAGCCAAACTTTACCATTTCCTAGAAAGAATATTGTTTTGGATGGCTATTTATTACCTAGCAATGAGATCCCAACTCCACTAATAACAGCTCAATGTATGTTAGCTATTGAGGCTATTTCGGATGATTTATTGCCTAGTGTGCGTGAGGCTCCAGTAAAGTCGGAGTCTATAGCTGGTGCGTTAACAGTCGCTTATGCGGTCGATGAATCTGGCTTTAAACCGCAGTATACGGCTGTTATGTCAATATTGGGCGATTTGGTTGTTAGCAGTGGGTTCTCAATAAATTGTATTGCCGAGAGGTCGTGATGGTGAACTTTTATGAACGTTCATTTAATACAGCCTTGAAGCTCCTTTCAAAATACGGAATGGAATACTCAGTATTAAGAAAGGGTAAGGTCTCGATTGTTAACGGTAAAGAAGTTATTACCGAAAATCAAACCTTTACAACAATTGGCATAAAAACCAATTACAACCCGATTGAGATTGACGGAACAGTTATTCAGTCTGGAGATGTTCAGATGGTTTTTTCTGCTGATGTTGAGCTGAAAATCAACGATATTGTAATCATTGACGGTGAAAAATATCTGATTAAACAGCCAAATCCAGTAAAACCTGCTGATGTTCTTATATGCTACAAATCACAGTTAAGGAAAGCGTAAATGTCGAATAGTCAAAATTTTCTATCGTCTATCAATGCGTTTGTAGATAAAGCGAAAGCAAAAAATGAGCTTGTAGTTAAAAAGGCTAGTATCGAAATCTTGCAAGACATTATCAGAATGTCACCAGTAGGACAGCCTGAATTATGGCAAGGTTATGCACCCAAAGGCTATGTCGGTGGACGTTTTCGTGGCAACTGGCAAGTTACCTTTAATGTGCCTGCATCTGTTGAACTAGATAGAATTGATCCATCAGGAATGGACACGTTAAAAGATGGTATCGAGCAGATTGGGCGGTATACAAATGGTGTTCAGTCAATCTACTTTACTAACAACCTACCTTACAGTGTGAGATTAGAGTTTGGACACTCTAAACAAGCGCCTAACGGTATTGTCAGGGTCGCCGCACTAAATGCTCAAGTTCATTTTGAAAACACCACAAAAGGAGGTTAATAATTGATTTCGACAATTTCAGAATTGCTCGAATCGCATCTAGATATCATTGCCAACCAGCTAGGTTTACCAATCATTTATGAAAACATTGAAGCAACACCTAATGACGAAATATACTTGAAATCTAACATATTGCCAGCAATCACAACCAGCTTTGATTTGGGCGGTAATTCACGGATTTACAAAGGAGTTTACCAAGTTAGCGTAGTTGCTCCAATTAACACTGGTAAATCACGCTCTCAGCAAATATCAGAAGCGATTATTAAACATTTTAAGCTCAACACAGAGTTAACCAAAGATAATTTTTCACTCTATATCAACTCAATACCAAGCGTTTATCCTGCTATCACAGATAAAACCACTTACACCATCCCAATTAGCATGAATTACCGTGCTGATACATTAATTTAATTAGGAGTTTTACTATGGGTTTTGCATTACCTAACGGCGCACGTGTTTACGTGCAAAAATCAAAAGGCGAGGCTTTAGCATTTGAAACTATTACAAACGCCAAAGAAGCGGTTGTTACATTGAAAGCGAATCACGGGCTTGTGGTCGGTGATGAGGTTCTAATTGCTTCGGGTTGGACAAAATTAAATAATGCGGTTGCTAAAGTATCGAAAGTTAATAATTTAGAGGTCATTCTTGGCAATATTAACACGACAAATGTCATCGCATTTCCTGCTGATGAGGGTAGCGGAACATTAACTAAAATTACAGCGTGGGAAAGATTACCACAGGTAAAAGAGGTTGCTACTGAGGGCGGTGAACAACAATTTGTTCAAATTCAATTTTTGGATGATGATACAGAACGACAATTACCAACCATTAAATCAGCAAAAAGCAAAAGCTTTACTATTGCTCATGACAGCTCTTTGCCGATCTATCCTTTATTGCAGGAATTAGATCAGACGAACGATGTGGTAGCAATGAAAATGTATGTACCAAAAGCAAAAGAAACTCGCTACGACGCTGTACGTGTGTCATTTGACCCAACACCTGAAACAGCTATTAACGAAATTGAAACTGTAAAAATCAATACAACAGTCGAATCACCCGCAATCACATTTTACAAAGATAAATAAGGATAACTAAATGGCAAAATTTAAATTAGTCGCAGAACCAACGTTTAAGTGTAATGTCTTAATTCCTCGTGCAGGTCAAGAGGACGGGCAAATCGAACTCACTTTTAAACATTACTCAGCAGATAAGCTCGCTAAACTTGAAGATGAAGTTAAAGATAAACAAATCGTCGATCTTGTCATGAAAATAGTTCAAGGTTGGAGTTTGGATGAAGAATTTAATCAAGAAAATATGCAAATCTTATTAAATAACTATCCTGCTGCTTGGCGTGCGATAACCGATACATACTATAAAGAAATGTTAGGTCAGCGCGAAAAAAACTAATTGAACTTGCCATTGCTCTATATACCCCCGAGCCATCAAAAGATGAACTGGCGGCATTCGGTCTAACCGAAGATGATTACGCTGATGAGTATGTAGAAATATGGCAAGACAATTTAGATGTTTTTAAGCTATTTAAAGCAATGTCCACCCAATGGCGTACAAGCATGGGTGGCGTTACAGGGCTTGATTACAATTGTTTACCGTGGGTTATGAAAGTTAACAACATAGCTGAAAACGAGACTATTTTTAACGATATTCAAATCATGGAAAGCGAAGCCCTGAAATTAATGCATAAATCAAAATAATTATTAGTTTAAAGGGTAACATTTGAAAAGTCACCCATCAGTCAAACCGCCTGAAGGTGGTTTTTTATTGCTCTTAGTTAATAAATTTCATACTATTACCCAAAAACTAAGGAGAATGGTATGAAAAGAATTTTACTAATTAGCTTGGTTAGCTTAGTTTTATTTGGCTGTGAAGAAAGAAAAGTAACTGAGGAAATGCTTATTGGGGATTGGAGATGTGATTTTGCGCAACAAATTGCTAAATGGAAAGATGGGGCTTTTCAGGATTACGGCAAGATTGAAAGAGGTAAAGATTTAATAAAATATTTTATGAAAGATGGAACTCTGTATTTTAATTTTGGGAATCCGACTTCTTACCCATTTAACCTAGCTTCCTATTATGATCAATCGGAAATTATTAAGTTTCTCGATAATCATAATATAAAACAACAAAAATCTATAACGTACATTTCTCATGACAAATATGAAACTGTAGATGTAATGGAAGACATTTACACCAATAATAGTGAAAACATTAAAACAAAAACCAAATTAGTTTGCGAGCGAGTTCAACAATAAAAAATTACATATTTGTTGACTAACAGATCAAATTAATTGTATATTCTTGTTCAGGTCTCAAAACCTAAACAAAGCGGACACCGCCCCGATAGCATGCGGATTTTTTACGTCTAAAATTCAATGTCGAGAGGGCGAGGAATAAAATACCTTAGGGAAATAACTCCAGCCTTTCTTTGTTAGGCTTTTGAGCCTCTCGACACCCATTTAAATGGGTAATAATCTCAAAAAAATAAACAAAGGATATAGCATGTCAAACACAAAATTAGAAACAATTCAGTTTCACAATCAACAATTAATCGTTCTTAATCACCAAAACAAACCTTATATTGCAATGAAGCCAGTTTGCGAAAATATTGGGTTAGATTGGGCCGCTCAGCTTAAAAGAATCAAGCGACATCAAGTATTAAGCTCAGGTATGGTCATGATGACCACACCTTCAAAACAAGGTTTACAAGAGTACGTTTGCCTACCAATCTCAATGATTAACGGCTGGCTATTCGGTATTGAAACTAGTCGAGTAAAACCAGAAATCAGGGCAACACTTGAACAATATCAATTAGAATGTTTCGATGTACTTTATAATCACTTTATGCCAAAAGTAGCGCAACAATTCCCTAATACGATTTCGCCCGAACAACAACAGCAAATCCAACAGGCTGTCAACGAGCGAGTTTATCGAACAGGTGAACGACATCAAGCGGTTTATTCAAAGTTTCATCAGCAATTTAAGATACCACGTTATCAAGATTTGCCAGCTAGTAAATTTGACGAAGCTATAGAGTGGCTTGGTGGTGTGCATTCTCGAAGTGGGTTGTCTGATGAAGATTTATACAATTTGGCTTGGTTATATAAAGTAGCTGATAGAATGCGTCACCATATAGAGTTGGTAGAGCCTGCATTGCGTGCAATAGATTCACGTTTTACGGGTGCTTTTTACTCCATGGCTTATGATTACAAATATACGTTAAGACAGGCTAGAAAAGTTATTGAACGGGAAACAGCGCATATAATTACAAGTCATCTTACTACAAACTGGAATAAAGTATTACCAATTATTCGACATCATTAATTAAATAATATTTAAATACAAACCACCTTCGGGTGGTTTTTTTACACCCATTTCAGCTACTACGAACTTTTATGCCTAAGTGGCTGTTTATTTTGAATGGCATGAGGAAAATATGCAAAATTTAATAAAATCAGAAGAAATAGTGATAATTGAAAATGAAAAACCTTTGACAACTACTTTACATATAGCAGATGGCACAAATGGAAATCACAGAGCAATTATCCAATTAATCAGAACTCATATACATCACTTTAATAGATAATGCTTATAATTGTAGCTGGGTCCCGCCTTTTATGGCGGGGAATATGTCTAGTTTTTAATAATACACAGATTGCCGTTTAAATATATTAAGGTTATCATGAATATAAACTTAAACAATGAAGATATTGATATAATGAAAACCAACTTTGCTAGAATTGCATCGTATTTTTATAAAGGGGTTACCGTTAATGATGCTTTAAGAGAAGCAATTATGAACTCCATACAAGCTAACGCCACCAATATTTGTATTGATTTTCAATTTGTTTACGAAAAAACACTAGATGGAGAAGAATCAAATCTTGGTAATTTAAATAAATTAATTATAGAAGATAATGGCGATGGATTAACTAGACAAAATATTGATGCTTTCCTTGAGGTGGCAACTGAACACAAAAAAAATATTGGCGGAAAAGGGCTTGGGCGCATTTCTTTTTTAAACTTAGCGTCAACAGTTAAAGTTGAAAGCGTTTCAAATGAAAAGAAAAGTGTAGAATTTGATTTTACATTTAAAACAGATGAGAATGATATCAAAATATCTAATTGTAATGATGAACAGCATTCTTACACAAAAATATATTTAAGTGATTTAAATTTAAAGCATCCGAAAACGCAAGTTGTTTCTTGTGTTAATTTTGTAAAAGAAAAATTTAATTTGATGCTTTTTCTAAAACAACAAGAAACCCAAAAAAAGATTTCTATTAAGTTTTTAGTCAATGGAAGATTGTTTGATGAGGTAAGAAGCAATGATATTTGTTGTTTCAAAACAATCAATCATATAAATAATAACTGTGAGTTTTTAATATATGCTTTTAAGAACAAAGAAAAGCAGGGGGTACGTATATATTATTGTGCTAATAATATTCAAGTAAAACCAGTAGTGATATCTGAAACTTTTCATACAGAATATGTATTTGCTATTACATCAAATTTTTTTGATGAAAAGGCTAATGCAGAAAGAACGCAAATTGATTTTCAATCTAATGATAAGTTAGCTCAAGTAGATATGTTATTAGCTACCCCTAATAACAATTTTGAAAAAGAGTTGAAAGATATATGCCTTGACGTTATTCATAATTGCGAGCCTAACATCAAAGAAGATAATCAAAAAAGGCTTGGCAAACTAGAAGAAAAATATGGCTATATAAATTTTAATGATATTGATGTTAATAGTTTGGAGTTTAATGAAAAAAACATCATTGATTCCTATAGAAATAGAATAAATCAAAAAGAAGATAGACTAGCAATGTTACTCGATAAACCTGATATTTCCGCTGATGAATTGGTTTGTGAAGTGATTGAGCAAAATAAACATGAACTTGCAAAATATATCTTTCATAGGGATTTAGTTGCGAAAAAAGGGTTATCTTTAACTAATTCAAACGAAAATGAAGATGTTTTACATAACTTATTTTTTCCACAAAAAACTAGTGTTGTGGTTGATGATAAAACCGAAAATAATAAAAATCACTTATATCAAAGTTGTGTATGGCTTTTGGACGATAAATTTATGTCTTATACATACACAGCATCAGATATAACAATAAAAAAAATCAATACAGAAATAGGTAGTAATGATTTTGATTGTACATCAGAAAAAAGACCTGATTTATTTATTTTGTATAATAGCCCTGAAGAAAGCGAGTTGCTTAAAGACGTTGTCTTGATTGAGTTTAAGAAAGGTAATATTGATTATAAAGAAAAAACTTCTGCAATCGATCAAGTTGATGAATATAAAGAAAAACTCAAAAAAATTGTAAGTAATATAAATAACTTTTATTGTTATATTATCTGTGATTTTAAGGCTGATGACGTAGATATTGAAAGAGTTATGACTAATAGAGCATTTACGAAAGTTTTTAGTAATAACGGATGTATGTATTATGGTTATTTACCAGGTTCAAAGACACATGTAACTTTTGTTTCATCAAACAGTATTTTTGCGGATGCTGTTGCGAGAAATAAAACATTTTTAAATATCTTAAAAGGTAAAAATAATAACTGAAACTAAATTAGTTTTGACACTAAAACAAAGATTACGGACAAATATACGAACAAACCACCTTCGGGTGGTTTTTTATGCTCGCAATTGCGGGCTTTTTTTATGTTTGGAGAAAACTATGGCAGAAGAAATTACATCACTACAACTTAAAATTGATGTACAAAGCGTTGATGAAGCCAATAAAAAGCTAGACGTTTTTAGCAAAAAAGCGGAAGAAGCGGCATCGGCTACTGACGAATTGACATCAGCAAAAAAACGCGGCTTAAAAGTAACCGATGAAGAATTGAGGGACTTCGAGCGGGTTTATCAAAACGCAGTAAAAGGCGCAAAAGCATCACGAATTAAAGCCGAACAAGAAAGAAAGCTTATCGCAACCAGAAAGCAACTTGCGGCGTCTAGCGATAAATTATATGCCGGTTTTAGAAATCAGCTTGATAGTTTGAAAGACGTTAATACTGCATCAAAAGAATTGGAAAAAATAAGTAGCAGCGTCAGCAAAGCGTTCAGAAACAACGAGCTTGACCTTGGTAACTACACGCAATTACTACGAGATGTTGCAACAAAGCAAAGAGAAGTGACGACCGCTGAAAATATCGCAACAAAAGCGAAAACTGATTTTTTAAACAAATTAAAAGCACAAGTAGCAACTCAAAATTTATCTAAAGAGCAGTTATTGCGATATCAAGCTGCACAGCTCGGGGTTAGCTCATCCGCTGATGTTTATATTCGAAAATTAAGACAAGCAGCAACAGAGACACGCTCTTTTGGACATGTTACAAGAACAGCGACAAATCAAGCGGCTAAAATGCAAATGCAACTGATGAGTGGTAATTTCTCAGGGATGAACTCGCTTGGCATGTCAATGATCATGAAAAATGGCATAGGCAATACTTTTAGTACCCTGTTAACCTCGTTAAACCCTGTAAATATCGGTATTTCAGCAATGGTCGGATTGCTCGGTAGCATGATACCGAAGCTTTTTGAAACCGAAAGCGCTACTGATAAATTAGCAGCAGCGCAAGACCGTTTAAATAGAGTATTGAATACGGACAAGAGCACCGGACTTACTTTTTTGTCTGATGATATGGTGCGATTACTTAAAAAGGATCGCTCATTAGTTGAAGCGGCATTGAAATCTAGTGAAAAAGATTTAAAGACAACTATTTCAAATATAAAGAGTGAGTTGCAACACAGTTTTATTGATATAGAAGAATTTAAAAGAGAATATCGTACTCTTCAAGGAACCGACAGCCAATCTGGTTTAAAAGATGTCTTAAAACGAATTCAGCAAATTACTGAAAGTGGGCAAGATTTAAATACAATGCTAAAAGCTAACGACCGGGCAACATATGAATTCGTTAGTGGTATTCAAGGGAAAATTGAGAATTACGCGGAATATTTTGGTATAACAAAAGAACAAGCTCAAGATTTGCTTGTTGAGTTATCCAGCATACAATCAGAAACAGACTCAATTAAAGTAGAAGAAAAAATAAGCAATTTAATAAAGGAGTTGAGTAGGCTATATGTTACATCAGACAACAGTCCCGACAAGTTTAAATCTTTGATTGACGGGCTTCTTGAAATAGCAAATAAAGCAAGTGATGCAGCGTTTAAAGTTAAATTTTTAAAATCATTAACTAACGTAGGTAATGCTGCAGACCCAAGAAAAAGTCCGTTTTATCAGTACTCTCAAATGGCATTAACGCGAAGTCAGCGCAGAGATGCGGAACTTGCAGAGATGAGAGCTGCTGCAAAAAGAGCTAATGAAATATATAAGCCCGACGAGGATGGCTATGCAACTGACGATAAGATCAAAAAAGCAACACAAGCTATAATAGCAAGATACGCCGAAAAAACAAGCTCAGCAACCAATTTATTACGCACATCACAACAGCAAGAAATCAGCTTAAAAAGTCAGCTTCAAGCACTTCGGGAACAGAGCTTGACGGTTAACACAATTACTTCAGAGCGCAAAAAGTACTTTGATTTACAAGCTCAGATTCAAACGCTAGAAAGTACTGGCAATAAAGCAAGAATGTCAGCGCATGAAAAGTATGTACTTGCACATAAAGATGCTTTACTTGCTCAGTTTGCTAAAAATGCAGCTATTAGTGAAGAAATTGCACAATACGAAACAGCGACTAAAGCACTTCAAAAAATGCAAGAGTACACAACAAACTTATCTGCAAAATCTAAAGCTAGCCAAGCTACGTTCGGCATGACGTCAAAAAATGCGAATCGCTACAATGAAATGTCAGAGCTTGACGCTCAGCGTGATATTGCTTTAAAAGGCACTAGTAATCCTACAGAAATAACAAAAATCACCGAGGAATATAACAAGGCAAAACAAGCGCTACAACAAAGTTGGCAGCAGGAAGACATTAATCAAACCGATTGGTTCGCAGGGCTAAAAGTGGGTATTAATGAATTTTCAGATGCTTCACAGAACATGTTTGATGCGTTTCGTGATTTAGGACAACAAACCATGAGTTCTGTTAGCCACTCATTAACTGAATTTGTTACGACTGGGAAAATGAGCTTTAAAAGCCTTACTAAGTCAATTCTCACAAATATTATTGAGATTATCAATAAGTTACTAGTTGCTCAAACAATACAATCAGCCATGGGGTGGTTTGGAATGGCTAGCGCTGGTGCTGGTGCCGCAACAGGAGGGCTACAGCAAGCATACAGCGGTGGATTGATTAGAGGTTACGCAACTGGTGGGGATGTTGGATACAGCATTAAATCATGTGGTTTTACAGGACGAGGCAACAAGTATGAACCAGCAGGTATTGTTCATAAAGGCGAATTCGTATTCACCAAAGAAGCGACAAAACGCCTTGGCGTTGGCAATCTTTATGCGTTGATGAACGACGCTCAAAGAGGATACGCAAATGGAGGCGCAGTTAATCTTGGTCATGCCTCACCAATTGCTTTTACTCGTAAATCAAGCGGTTCATCTAACGCCGTAAACGTTACAGCTAACGTAACAGTGAATATGCCGTCTACCAACAATGATACGTCAGGCGTTAAAAGTGGTATTGATGCTCAATCAGCTCAAAAACAGATTGGCGCAGTCATTCAAAAAGAGATGAATGAAATGTTTAAAAAATCTGTTTCTCCCGGAGGGGAGCTATATAACATAATGAAAACAATGAGGTAATATGGCAATAGATATATTTAAATGGAAAACAATGGGCAATCCAAAAAATACAGATTCATCAAGCATTAACGAAGCTGGATTTGGCGACGGATATGTCCAGTTATCCAGTAATGGTATTAATAATGCCAGTGAATCGTGGGACTTAACTTATACAGGATGCATCAATGAAATAAAAGAAGTTCGTGATTTTTTAAACTCGCACATCATAAAGTCGTTCAAGTGGAAAAATCCTTATGGCGAAGAAAAATTATATCGAGTTGTTAATAAATCAATCGAATCCGAATTTGTTGGCGGCAGAGTAGTTTCACTATCATTCAAATTTATTCAAGCTTATTCACCTTGATTAAAAACTGGTCAGGAAAGGCATTGATTTTATCAAAGTTTTTTCTGATGTTTTTTGAGGGTGAACTCAACAACCCTTTTTTTAATCGCTTTTTTAATTCATTGAAAAATATAGATTAATTTAAGTGCTAGAAAAAAGGGTTATTTTGTGAAAATTGGTTAAATTTTAGTTAAAACAAAAGGCTATGTTTGATATAATCTAGATTACCGCCGAGTAGGCGGTTTAGAAATCGTAAGCGTCCTCCGCCGTATGTAATACCCAGTTCACCGCTGCATAAGCGGTTTTTTTATTGCACTTGGTTAATAAATTTCATACTATTAATCAAAATTACTTATAGGAGAATAGAGTGAAGAAACTTATATTAATTGGTTTATTTGGCTTGGTTTTAACCGCTTGTAGCACTGTGAAATATAATTATGTAGCTGAAACAAAACAAATAAGCTATCCCGATTTGAATGTTGTTACAAAAACCTTTATTGGCGACGATATGGTTAGACAGGGCACAGTAGCGTCAAGGGATGTTATTTATTTTCCTCAAACTACAGTTGTTAGCAGAGGGGTGGATTTTACTATTCATGCCGGAGAATACCCTAAAGTAGGTGAAGATCAAAAGTATCTATTTTTTGGTTTAAATGAGTTAAATTCTGGAGTAACAGTGGGTAAATCAACCTTTGCTGATTTACCTGTAGGGATTAGAACTAATAAAAAAGATAATGACCTATGCATTGTTACTGTTAGTGGTGGCTCTTTATGTAACAGTAATTCTTCATTTTCGTACCAAAAGAAAAATGTAACTTATCAAAATGCGTTCCAGCAGATACTAATCTATAACGGTAAAGTAGGGCATAAGATTAACATCGGGTATAAAGAATTTAATAAGGATTTTTCTCGCCCTGCATTTTCAAATAATGTTGAATATGACTTATCAGAATCAAAAATTATAAGATATAAAGGTGCAGAATTAGAAATAATAAAAGCAACTAATCAATTCATTGAATATAAAGTATATAGTAATTTCAATCTGAGATAAAAAAAGCCCTTTCGGGCTTATTTAAATTTAGTTAATTTGTTATTAACTACCAAGCAATTCAAACCCTCTAAGAGGGTTTTTTATTATCTAAAATAAGGTAAATACATGAAAGTTTTTTCAATAGTTTTTCATGATAAAAATGGCGTAATACTCGCTACAGATCGGCATGATGATTGTTGGGTAAGGTTATTTGGGAAGTATTATGGTCGCTTAACCAAGGTTAGAGACCATAATGAATTTATTAAGGCTGGAAGCATGATGAAATTAGTCGAATTACGTCAGGAGTCCGAGATAGACCCAAGTCTAATAGTTTCAATACCAAGTGTTTTGTGGCGTCTACAGGAAGCTCTTTCAACTTACCAAGATATGTCTTTTTCTCAGTCTCAGTTAATGAAGATTGCTTGATAATATCTTCCAGTTTTTCTAATGTTTCATTGTGAATTTTAATAGTTGTAACATTAAGTATTGAAGATAGACCGCCATCATCACGGATAAAATCAACGCCCTTTTCTGTGATTTTTAAATTTTGATAGTAGATTATTTTATCATCTGCACCCCACTGGATACAGTTTTCAACCAAACCATGTTTACTTAGATACCAAACATTAGCGACAAAATTGTCAGTTGAACCGAAAAGATTGGTCAGATTTTTATATTCTGCATTTGTAATATTATTTGGGAATTTATCATAAAGAAACATCAATAATTCATTTTGCTTATCGCGAGGGAATTTATCCATCATGCCTCCTTTTATTAGGGTTAGGGCTTATTTTTTATTTTGTAATGTGAACTTAAAGCATTAATTAATTCTTCTTCTAGTGATATGCCTGCTTTTTTAGCCTTATTTTCCATAAAAGCTCTTAAGTTTGGCTCTAAATATAACCAGTGCCAATGTTCTCCTTTTTCATTTTGAAGTGATATTAACTCACTTTCATCACCGTAGGCTAGCCAATTAAAGGGAACTTCTAGTGTTTCTGCTAGCTTGGCAATAATGTTTGCTCTTGGTTTATTTCGGCCTGCTTCGTATCTTGAAATTTGAGCTGCTGCGATACCAGATATTTTTGATAATTCTTCTTGAGAATAACCTTGTTCGGCTCTTCTTTGTATTAATCGTTTTGCAAAAGTGTCATTATTTGTCATAAATAGTATTGAAATGTATTGACATGGTTAATTATTAGAATTAGTATACTATACATTCCATGACACTTTAAGACATTTTATTATTAATTATGAAAACAAGAAAAAGTATATCTTTAATTAGAGATCATGTTGGACTAGATAAAAAATTAAAATCTAAATTATCTATATCTAAAAATGGTTGTCATGAGTGGAATGGAGCTAAAAATTATGATGGCTATGGAATGATTTGGTTTGAAGGATATTCTTGGGCTACTCATAGAGTTGCTTATGAATTAGCTTATGGTGCTATACCTCAAAATAGCAAAAATTTTTGGGTATTGCACACGTGTGATAATCCGTCGTGCTGTAATCCTGAACATTTATATGTTGGTTCTCCGTCTGACAACGCAAAAGATTGTGCTGAAAGATGTAGAAAAAGTGTAGGTTGGCGTTTGTGGGCTAGTCAAGATCCTAATTTTGACCCAAAGAGAAAAGTAGGGACTGTTTATTATGAATACAGAAACGAAATAAAAACTTTACATGAATGGGCTGAACTTTTTGGTATCAATGCGAGAACTTTAGATCAGCGATTTGCAGCAGGATGGAGAGAGGAAGATATTCCTACACCAGCTAATAAATATAAAAGACATTTATCAACAGACTGTACTACTCACTATAGAAGGTTTTCAGGTATAGCAGAAGTAAATCAATATTTAGCAAATAAGGAGAAAAAATTGAAAGAAAATAAAGTACCAGTATCAGCTAGAATTCCCGATTGGATGAAATCTATTCTTGAGAATTCAGCTATTAAAAATGATAGAAATTTTAGTTTAGAACTAATTAACAGAATAAAGCTGTCATTAACAGAGGAGGAAAAGAAAATTGCAGGCATCTAAAAAACTAAAGGCTTTAACTGCGCCAACAGCCAAAGCCCAAATCAAGTTAACCACAAACGCTAAATAAGGGAAAACTTATGAATAATAGTAATATAAACAACTCTAATTGTCCAGTAATAGCTGGAATCTCTATCACAACCGATAAAGAGGGTCGATATAATCTTAATGCGCTACATAAAGCTAGTGGAGGCAAAGATGCTAAAAGACCTAAAGCATGGTTAGCAACAAAGTCCACTCAAGAACTTATTGAAGAGCTAAGGCAGAATTCTGCCTTTGGTCAAGAAATAATCACTGTCACAAAAGGCGGTATTTCTTCTGGTACATTCGCCCATGAACTTTTGGCCATTTCTTATGCCGGTTGGATTAGTCCAAAATTTCAGTTAATGGTAAATCAAGTATTTTTAGACTATAAAAAAGGTGAATTGAAAAACATTCAAAAAACTTCTAAATCTTATTTACCTGAATATCGACAAGCTAAGGCGATAGAATTATCAGTCAGAGCCTTAGATAAGATGTTTAGCAATTTGCCACATTTGAGTGAACAGTCAAAACAAGCTATCTATGCCGATACAATTAATCCAATTGCTGGTAAAAATGTTATTCCGCTTCCCGTTCTTGAAAACAAAACATTTTCAGCTAGTGAAGTAGGAGATTTACTTGGCGTATCCTCAAATAAAATTGGTCGTATAGCTAATAAGCTCAACTTAAAAACAGAAGACTACGGAATTTTCGTACTCGATAAGTCACGTTCTTCTGATAAACAAGTTGAAACTTTTAGATATAACGAAAAAGCAATAGATGTAATTAAAAATCATCTTATTAATAAAGAAATCGCTTAATCAATTAACAACAAATTATAAGCCCTCTAAAAAGGGGGCAATTACGAGGATATAGCATGTCAAATCAATTAATGTTTCACAGCACAGTAGTGCAACCAGTTAAACGTAATAATCAAATTTGGATCACGTCCACCGAGCTATCTAAGCTTTTACAATATGCTGATTCTAAATCAGTAACAAAGATTTATAGTCGGAACAAGGATGAGTTCACCGATAAAATGACAATGGTGGTCAAATTGACTACCAATGGAATAAACAACAGTCTACGCAAGAAATCAGTACGAATTTTCTCACTTCGTGGAGCGCATCTAATCGCAATGTTTGCTAGTACAAATGTAGCAAAAGAAGTGCGTAAATGGTTGTTAGATTTAGCTGATAAAGAGGCAGGTCATTCACAAACAAGAAAAGATATGATTGAGGTAAACAGAACCAATTTGATTTGTTTAGTTCATCACATGCTTTGGTTGAACGATTTCTACATAGACAATCGTTTATATGATGTTTTTAAAATGCTAGGCTCTAATTTCGGTATAAGAATTCACGATCATTTTGGCGACGGTGCTTTTGTTGCCTCGATGTTTAAACGACAGTTAGAAAAGAAACAATTACGGCAAGTATAAGTTAACGACTGTAAGAAAGAAGGCAGAATCCTGCCTTTGATTAAAAAACAATCGCAATCAAATATACGAACAAACCACCTTCGGGTGGTTTTTTATTAGCAGTTGTATGGCGCTTAATAACCAAAATAATTAACGCACTCTATTTTGTGCCGCCAATTCATTAATAGCAGCTTCTGCCAAAAAATTACTCCGATCCTTATAAAAGGAATTCGGCGCTTTAACTGCGTTATCTATTCTATCGATAAGAATATCGGGTAATGTGATATTAATTCTTTTTTGTTTTCCAACAAATGATGATAAATCAACATCGATAATTACCCACGTATCGCAATGAGCATACTCATCGTTATTTTTATACGAAACATGATCGTTGTGAATATCTTTAACATCATAATCGCCTGATTCGATCATGTCTTGAACTGTTAACAAAATAGCTTCAGTTGCCATTGCTGGAATATCACTTTCTTTATCAGCAGCAGAATAACAATCATATTTATCATTGCATAACGCAGGCACGACAATGCCGTAAGCTGTATTGCTATCGTTCGGTGTTTCAATGCCAAGAGTAAAAAACATAATACCTCCAAAAGTTGGCGGGCTATAAAAGCCCCGCCGATTTTTTGATTGATCTTACTGTGCCAACCGGTAAATCTGATTTTGGATGAGGAACTGGAAACGTTTTATTAGTTATCGGTGAGTAAAACATATGATGACTACCTCTAACTCTTTTCAGAATACACCCTGCACTGGTAAGTTCTTTTATCAGGTCAGTTGATTTCATGTTTACCTCCTAACCTGAAAATAATTATACACACATATACACAAACAGCAAGTAAAAATACAAGTAAAAACACAAATAAATTAGTTTAATCATCTGGAGAAACTATGCCAATAACACAAGATTTACAAACACTTGAGGGTAACCAGCTTATACAACTAATAGAGGTGGATGGTACAAAGTTTGGTCTTGATGAAGTGCTGAGATTTCATGCTCATAATATTTCATCTAATGGTTGGGCGTCATTTGCCGCTGAGAATTTACCATCAATAAAATGGCAAGGTAAAGAATATTTACCGTATCCATATGAACTAAAAGACATTGAATTGAGCAGCACTGGCTCACAACCAACACCAAGACTATCCGTCGGCAATATAGACGGCCGAGTAACTCGGCTTTGTCTTGATTATGATGATTTAGTACAAGCAAAAGTCAAAATACACACGACAATGGCTAAGTACCTTGATGCGGAGAATTGGCTTAATGGAAACCCCACCGCTGACCCAACTCAAGAGCGAGTTCAGCTATTTTTTATCAATAACAAACGAGAAGAAACAAAAGCGACCGTTGAGTTTGAGCTGTGCTCACCTTTTGACATACAAAATCTTAAATTACCCACACGGCAAATAACAACGGTTTGTACTTGGTGTATGCGTGGGTGGTATAGAACGGGTACAGGGTGTGATTATGCAGGCAATAAGTACTTCACTAAAGATGGTATAGAGACGGATGACCCTGCTAAAGATCAATGCGGTGGCTTGTTAAAGGATTGTAAAGCTCGCCATGGCAATAATCCTCTCCCTTTTGGTGGTTTCCCTGCAGCGAATTTACAAGGTAAATGATATGAGACAAAAATTATTAGATGCTATAAAAAAACATGTTGATAGTGAATATCCTAACGAGGCGTGCGGTCTGATTGTGGATACGGGTAAAACTCAAAAATATATACCGTGTAAAAACATATCAGACAATCCCAAAGAGCATTTTTTAATCTCACCTGATGAACAACTGGAAGCCGAGAAACAGGGTGAAATCATTATGATTATTCACTCTCACCCTGATGTGGTATCACTTGTCCCGTCAGAATTTGACCGTATTCAATGCGACTATTCAGGCCTTGAATGGGGAATTATGTCTGTCCCTGACGGTGATTTTTGCACAATATCACCGCGTATAAATCGGGATTATACGGGGCGTCAATGGCTGCTAGGGTATGCTGATTGTTGGGCACTTATTATGGATTACTATAAACGAGAGTATAACATAAGCCTAAAGAACTATTCTGTTACTCGCGAATGGTGGGAGAGTGGAGATGAAAATATTTATGATGAAAATTGGCAATCAGAGGGGTTTGTTGAGGTGGAGCTCAAAGACATGAAGATTGGCGACATCATTATGATGCGAATTGGTGCACAGGTTACAAACCATGCCGCTATCTATGTAGGTGACAATCTTATTCTTCATCATCTTTATGGCCAATTATCATCAAGAACACCATACGGTAAATATTTTAGAGATAGAACCGTTCGAATAGTACGACACAAGGAGTTATTTAATGCTGAGTAATGTAACGTTTAAAGGCGCAATGGCTAAGCAATTTGGCAAGAATCATCAATACGATGTGCAAGATATTAAAGAAGTGTTAAGAGCGTTATGCGCAACGATAAAAGGCTTTGAAAAATACATGAGTTCAGCGCATATGAAAGGTGTCAAATTTGCTTTTTTTGTTGACGGCAAAAACATTGGTATTGATGAGTTTGATATTAATGCAAGTGGTAAAAATTACATGATCATGCCTGTAGCTCAAGGCTCTAAAAGTGGTGGAATGCTACAAATTATTATTGGTGCTATTGCGTTGGTAGCGGCATTTTTTACGGCAGGTGCGACTTTGACAGTATTTGGCGCAACAATAGCTGCATCATCAACGCTTGCAGGAATCGGTATTAGTATGATGCTTGGCGGGGTTGTTCAATTGCTTACACCTCAGCCGAAATTTAACGCCGGTGGTTCATCTAGCGCAGAAAATAAGCCCAATTATGGATTTGGTGCGCCAGTTAATACCAATGCTGTAGGTTATCCTGTGGCTATTTTGTTGGGTGAGCGTGAAATTGGTGGTGCAGTAATTAATGCTGGTATTTATTCAGAAGATCAACAATAGGTGAATTATGCATTTGATAGAGGGTCAAAAAGGTGGCGGTAAAAAACCACACAAGCCTTATGAGCAACCAGATAACTTACTTTCAACAGCCAAGCTTAAAGCATTGATTGCATTAAGTGAGGGTGAGATTCAAGGTGATATTACAGAACAAAATATTTATATTGATAACACACCGCTAGCTAATGTCGATGGTTCACGTAATTTTAATGGTGTTATTTGGGAGTTTCGTAATGGATCACAAACTCAAGAATATATTAAAGGCATCCCTGAGATAAGTAATGAACTGCGGGCAAATTATATAGTAAAGGCCAATAAACCTTGGGTTCGCTCATTTTCTAATTTAGATTTAGATGCAATTAGAATTAAGTTGAGTTTGCCTACTCATGTTGAATATAAAGAAAATGGCGATATGGTTGGTACAGTCACAAAGTATGCAATTGATCTATCAACGGATGGCAGTGCTTTTGAAACGGTTGTGAATGCGGAATTTAATGGTAAGACTACATCTGAATATCAACGAGATCATCGCATAAATCTGCCAAGTGCGGTAAATGGTTGGGCTATTCGAGTAAGGCGATTAACGCCAGATTCTAACTCCAATAGTAAATTAATTAACGCATTTGCTGTATCTTCTTACGCAGAAGTTATTGATAGTAAGTTACGATATCCAAATACTGCCTTGCTTTACATTGAGCTTGATGCTAGTCAATTTAACGGAGCTGTGCCCAAAATCAGTTGTAAGCTAAAAGGAAAACTTGTTCAAGTTCCAGATAATTACGATCCAGTTAGCCGAACATATTCAGGAGTTTGGCAAGGTGGCTTTAAAATGGCTTACACGAATAATCCTGCTTGGCTGGCTTATTATTTAATGCGTGATGAGATAGCTGGCATGGGATTACGAATTGATTCTACCATGCTAGATAAATGGTCTATCTATCAACTAGGGCAATACTGCGATCAAATGGTTTCGGATGGAAAAGGAGGCAAAGAGCCACGTTTTGCTTGTAATGAGTATATACAAAGCCAAGAAGATGCTTACACAGTACTTAAAGACTTGGTGGCGTCATTTCGTGGGATAATTTTTTGGGGTAATGATCAGATTTGTTTAACGGCTGACATGCCGCAAGACGAGCCTGATTTTATCTATCATCCATCAAATGTTATTGGGGATTTTGCTTATTCAGGTGGTTCATATAAAAATCGATATACTTCGTGCTTAGTTGCTTATTCTGACCCTAATAATCATTATTGTGATGATGTAGAAGCTGTATGGGACTATGATTTAATGCGTCGATACGATGTTAATGTGATGAAATTAACTGCGATCGGTTGTACATCACAATCAGAAGCCCAAAGAAGGGGACGTTGGGCATTACTTTCCAATGCGAAAGATGAAGTAATCACCTTTACTGTTGGCTTGGATGGGTATATCCCCATGCCTGCGCGAATTATTGGCGTAGCCGATCCGTCCCGTTCAGGTAAAGAAAACGGTGGGCGAATTCATGCCGTTTCTGGGCGAAAAATAACGCTAGATAGAGTTGTTGATTATAGCGCTGGCGATCGGCTAGTAATTAACTTGCCAGATGGTACAGCTCAAAGCAGAACCATCAAAGCAATCAGTATCGATAAAAAAACGATTACGGTTTCTGCTAACTATAAAATTGAACCTGTAGCTGGTGCAGTTTGGTGTATAGATAGTGATAATATTGCAATTCAATATTTTAGAGTGACATCAATATCGGCAACTGAAAAAGGTCGGTTTACAATAACGGCTATTCAGCACGATCCTGATAAATTCAAATATATTGATGAGGGTATTCGGATTGAGTCAAAACCTATTACCGTTACTCCACCAAGTTCAATTTCTACCCCCAAAAATATTGTTGTTTCCGAAAGTAGCTACATCTCTCAAGGATTGTCAATTGCCTCTTTAAATGCAACATGGGATACAGTGGAAGGAGCAACAAACTACGTTGCTCAATGGCGAAAAGATAATTCAGCTTGGATTAATGTTGGTCGTACAAACGGCACAAATTTTACTGTTGAGGGGGTTTATTCAGGTGTCTATGAAGTTCGTGTAAGAGCTGTTAATGCAATTGACGTATCTTCACCTTGGGCATACTCACAAGCGACTTCAATTAAAGGTAAGGTTGGTAAACCAGACAAACCAATTGGGTTTACGGCTAGTGATGATGTTGTTTTTGGTATTGATTTAAAGTGGTCATTTCCTGACGGTAGCGGTGACACAAGTCATACTGAAATCCAATACTCTACTAATGAAAGTGAAGAAAAGGCACTACTGTTAAGCAATGTTACGTATCCAAGTTGCAGTTATTCACAAACAGGATTATCAATTGGTCAAGTGTTTTTCTATCGCGCTCGACTGATTGATAAGATCGGAAACGTTAGCGATTGGACAGAATGGGTTAGAGGAATTTCTAGCACAAATACTAACGATTTAACTGACCATATTTTTGATGAAATCAAAGAAACTGATGCTTGGAACTCATTAGTTGGAAAAGCTGATAACAATGCTATTTTAATTGATAAACAGGCTAATGAATTAGCAAATCAAAGTAAACGCATTGTAGAAAATGCATTATCTTCAATTAAAAACTCAAAATCAATTATTGAGAATGCATTAGCTAATGATGTGGATTCGAAAAAATGGCGTAATGAAGTAGGTAATGTTAGTGCAGAAATAAAAGAAACTAAAGCATTAATTGTATCAGAACATGAAGCTACGGCGATTGAGCTTACTGAAATATCTTCAACTTTGGATGGGGCTAAAGCTAATATTGATGAACTTAAGCAAACAACAATAAAACAAGGTGAAAAACTAAGTTTACAGTCTGACGCTATTAATTCATTAGGTGCAAGTTTAGATTTAACCAATAATAACGTTGACGCAGTCAATAAAAATGTTAAAGCAAATGCCAATGCAATTAATTCACTCAGCACTAAGGTTGAAAAACAAGGTGATGATATTGAATCTATTTCATCATCATTAAATCATTTGGATACGACAATAGATTCAGTTAATGCTCACAGCAGTGTAACATCATCAACTCAATCATTAGCGACAATCAAAAATGCACTTAATACTGATAACGAGTCAGTTGAACGTCGTAAAAATGACGGTAAAAACCAACAAGAAATTCATGTTGTTGCTGAGAATATGGTAAAACTTAGCGCAGGACTTGGGGATGCTAAAGGTGAAATAATTGATTTAAAGCAAGTTGTAATAAAACAAGGAGAGTCGCTTGAAACTCAAAGCAATACTTTAACCCAATTATCATCATCGATAGATGACGTCAATAATAGTGTTAAAAATAATGCTAGCTCTATTAACCAAATGAGCACAAAGGTAACGCAACAAGGCGAGAAAATCTCAGCTCAAGCGGATGCTATTAATTCAATCAATACGAATATTGGCGAGGTATCAGCTCAAGTTACTGACGCATCAAAAGCTGTTCAAGATACAAACGGGAAATTATCAGCATATAGGACAATGAAAGTTCAGGTTGATGATAAGGGACAGCAGTATGTCGCCGGCATGACAATGGGCGTTGAGAATACCGATAATGGCATGCAGTCAAATGTCATCTTTCTTGCTGATAAATTCATGGTTATGAACCAAGCAAATGGTAACCCTGTCCCAGCTTTTATCATAAAAGATGGCGATGTGATTATGAATGGCGCAATCATCGGCAGGGCGTCATTAAATTTCACAACAATTTCGGATACGATTCAATCTGAAAACTATGTTCCGGGAAAATCAGGGTGGCGGTTATTTAAAGATGGTAATTTTGAGATAAATAGCTCATTTCTTGGAGGCGGAAGAATTGAATTAAACGGTAGTGGATTAGCTGTCTTTGATGAAAGAAATGTACTGAGAGTAAAACTAGGTAAATTGTGAGGTAAAAGTGTCAAGTTACGGCTTAAAGATTTTTAGTGCTGATGGACCTGATATTATATTAGATTCATCTCACACTATGTGTTGTATTTTAGGGATATGTAGTGTTGAACAGCACCAAACAGGTATTTATGTTCCTGATGGGTATCAGTATTATGTGCATTTAACAAACGGCTCTGGTTATAATGTTGACTTTGAGGTAGATGAAGATGGCACCAATATTTGGGTGTGCGGCGCTTTTGATTCAAGAAGTTATTTGGATCACAATCGGCAGGTTATTTTGGAAAATGGAGCTAACGCGTGGGGATATGGAGGTGACAGCGGTAGTGGGTATAATCAACTGTGTATAATAATTGGTTATCCGATACACAATCCTGCATCAGGATTCGGTATTTCATTCACGGGTCAAAATAATTTTTTCTCCATTAATCAGACGTCATTGTGCGCACCTGTAGTATTTAAGGGGGATATTACAATATCAGCTAAAGACGGATGGCGACCAAGCAATATTAATCCGTACCTGAACTTCAACAATTGCGCAGTCTTTGTTTATAGTGAAAAACAGGATTTATCAATTGGAATTGGATATAATCGAAATATTGATGAGCACGTATTATTTGCGCACAACACTGACGGTGTCAAGCTGGGTCATGATATTTCTATAAAAGTGGTTGTTTTTGCAAAACAAAAAATTGTAAATACTCAATCAAAATATGGAATGAGAATTTACAATGCCTCTGGTGAAATAGTCTATGATTCAACATCTGGAATTTTAATTAACCCACAATTATTCAGCTTTGGATCGATTAACCTTAGAGAGTTCGTTAATATACCAAACATTAGACGCCCCATGTTTATTCCAACATCCATCGGCGGTTATGCGAGTTTTGATAAATACAGCGGCGTTACTAAACAGATTGGATTTGCTTCAAATGGATTTAGTCTAGCGCCATCTTATATAAATCATGAAAATTATAAATGGACCCATCCATTTAACGGAAAATTTACTTCAAATTTTCCGTTAATGATTTTAGATGCTGAAAATTATTTTAAATTTTAAAAAGGGAGCAATGATGAAAAAAATAATATTACTATCCATATTGTTATTTTCTGGCAATTCGTATTCTGAAAATTTAAATTGCAATGCAATTTATAAAGAAAAAATGTTAGGGGGAGCAATAAAAAGTTTTGAAATTAGTAAAGTTAGAAAAATCAATGACAATCACTATGATTTAAAGCTCAAGTTAACTGGTTCCATACGACAAAAATTAGATAGTTTCCCGACTGAGAAAACTCATACTTTAATTGATATCAAATGCGCAAACGCCGAAAAAGAAAAGCAATTAAAGGGATTGTTAAAATTATAATTCAATTTATTCAATAAAACCGCTCATGTAGCGGTTTTTTTATATTTAAAATTTGAGGAAAATTATGTGGTATACAACAGGTAAAATAAATGTAACAAAAAACAGTGATACAGTAACAGGCATTGGAACAAAATGGTCTAATCCGTTATCAGGTGTATCTGCCGGAAGAATGCTTATTCTGCAATCATCAAATCAAGTTGAAATATATGAAATTGCATCAGTTCAATCTGATACGAGATTAACATTAGCGGAAAATTATAACGGCGTAACAGCAAAAGATAAAACGTATAAAATCCCAACATCGCCATCAGTTTCTATTGAGCAATTTGCATTAGAAATAGCATCATCACTAGCATATCATCAGAAACAGCTTGATGGTTGGCAAAAAATCTTAACTGGCTCGGGAGATGTTGAGTTAATAGCACCAGATGGGCAAAAAGTCATAATAAAATCACAAAAACAATTATCTAATTTAATAGATAACGCAGTTAAAAAATCAGGCGATGAAATAACCGGGCAGCTACGGTTTTCGCCGACGTCATACGGTATAAAATTTTTGCACGAAAATAAAAATGAACTCGTGATGCGACCGTCCGGTGATAGTTTTATATACGCATACTATGATGCTGAGTCAGAAAGATGGGCAAACAAATTGAGGTATGTTGCTAGCAGCAATTCTTGGCGTTTTGAAAACATTGATGATGTGACAATTAACAATAAGTCAGTGTTAAAAACGGGTGACGCAGTACAGCTACTCGGTGATTTGTCAAATACTAATCTGAACAATCTAACTGGCTTTAACGAAGGCATTTATTTTCAAGGTAAAAACGTTCAAGCCACACCTGAAAACAACTATCCTATTAATGAAGCTGGCACATTACAAGTTTTAAAAAATGGTGCAGACGGAGCTGGTTGCTGTCAAATCTACACTGCTTACAGAAATGCTCGGCAGTTTATTAGAAACTATCGCGGAGGATCTAAGTCATGGGAACCTTGGATTGAACAAATCACAAGCGGAAACTCAACAGTAGATAGTAATGGTTTTCTGAAAAAAGCATCGCCGATATTAAGACTATTTGCAAATGATAACATTGAAGAAGCTGATGGTTTTAAAAAATCGGGGTGTGCTTTAGTAAATGATTTGGCTAGCGGCGTGACAGCTACACGTATTGATGTCGGGCATTATGAAATTCACGGCAGCTTAGGCTTTGCAAAAGAGGGCTGGTACATCACGTTACCGGAGGACGTGAACGGCAATAAAAAATTCTTTGCTGAGTATTCAGTTGATGAAAATAATATCATCACAGTTAAAACGTATACTAAAAAGTTTGACTTTGAAAACTGTCAAATTGTTGCAGGTGAACCAATTGACATAACTGAGGGTCGTTGGATTGATATTCGGTTAGAAATGCCCGTTATTGAAAATGAAGAGCCGATACCGAGCACGTTAAATCCAGTTATAGTTAGCGAGGTGTCGGATGATATTTGATGAATTTGATGAAATTCATTGTGCATTCATAAAAGGTGGTGAAAAAATCCGCCTTTTAAAACCGCTAATTGCACGTCCAATTATCAATGGTGAGCAAGTTGAAATCATCGTCAAAAAAGGATTTGTTAGCGACGGTGATTCAACAAAGTATGCTAAATTCATGTTTCCGAAATTCAATAAAGCGTTAAAAGCGGCAATATTGCACGATTACATGTACGGGAAAGCACTATTTACTCGAAAAATTGCAGATGATATTTATCTGCAAGCTAACACTGAACTGAATGTTAGTTTTTGGCGAAGATATGTAAAATATTTTGCTGTTAGATTGTTCGGTTCGGGTAACTATCGATAACAAAACACACTATCAATCTTCAACTTACAATACTCAACAGCGTCTTCTAGCATCACAAAATCCGCGATATCGTATAGCGTTTTCTGCGTTTGATAGAACACATAATTGTGCTCGTCGTCGCTGTTGATAATGTAGCATTCGCCCGATAACTCTATTTCGTAATCTTCGGGCGTCATGCGTATGTAAATTGGTATGCAGTATTTAATTGTTATCATTCTGTGAAAAATTGATGAGCTTTATGTATTAAATATCACTAAAGCAATTTAAAATGTGACAAAATATTACAACTGTATATTACAAGTTTATTACAAATAGATATTTTTATAATAGGATTGAAGTTAGTGTAAAGCCTTATAGGAAGATGGCGGAAGCGCAGAGATTC
>NZ_LZHK01000020.1:0-17485 GCF_001690415.1 Gilliamella sp. Imp1-1 | reverse complement strand
TGAAAAGCTCGATGAAGTCAATACAGTGATAGCCGATAAAGGTTATGACAGCGAGCCTTTTCGGTGCTTTGTTCGTCAAAAAGGCGGACGAACGGTGATTGCTAAACGTAATTATGGTAAGGATATAGATAAAAGCAGTATGGATAGGTGCCTTTATCGCTATCGTCATTTAGTCGAGAATGCCTTTGCTAGAATCAAGCAATATCGTTCAATATCAACTAGATACGATAAGTTAGAAAGGAATTATGCCAGTATGGTATCACTGGCATTTATGTTAATGTGGCTGCCAATGTATTGTTGAGTAATTTATGTACAGCAAAGATCAACAGCCCCTAAACAAAAGTGCAAGAGAGTTTGCACTTTTGTATATCTGTTATTAGTGAACTTATTTCTTCTTTTCCTTTTTTGTATTTCGATATTTCATAAATCCTTGTCGTTATTGATTTTAAATTTGTCAAGTGATTTCATTTATTAAAAAGCCTAGAAAAACACTATATATTGTGTATAATTGAATATTATTTACTATATATAGTGTTATTTAAGCGGTAGAAAACATCGGGATTATATCAAAAAACTAATGATTTGATAAAAAATGAATAATAACAACGAATATTAATGTTGGTATAACACCTGTGACTAACGCGAGTTATTGATGGATATTGAGGAGTATATATGCCTGTAGTAATAAAACGAGATGGTTGTCAAACTGCATTTAATGAGACTCGAATTAAAGATGCAATTGTCAAAGCAGCTGTGGCGACGAATGTTCATGACCCAGATTATTGCGCAACGGTTGCTCGTGTTGTTACTAATCAAATGAGCGAACGTGAAAGTGTTGATATCAACGAAATTCAAAATGCAGTTGAAAATCAGTTAATGTCAGGCCCTTATAAAAAATTAGCGAGAACTTATATTGAGTATCGCCATGATCGTGATCGTGCTCGAGAAGAACGTAGCCGTCTAAATCAGGATATTCGAGGACTAATTGAGCAAAGTAATGTCGCCATTTTAAATGAAAATGCTAACAAAGATAGCAAGGTGATTCCAACTCAACGTGATTTACTTGCGGGTATTGTAGCAAGGCATTATGCGAAGCAGTATTTATTACCTAAAGATATTTCTCGTGCTCATGATTGTGGTGAAATTCATTATCATGATTTAGATTATGCGCCATTTTTCCCTATGTTTAACTGTATGTTAATTGACTTAGATGGTATGTTAACTAATGGTTTTAAAATGGGTAATGCTGAGATTGAGCCTCCAAAATCAATTGCTACAGCAACTGCGGTAACTGCACAAATTATAGCACAAGTTGCTAGCCATATTTATGGTGGCACGACCATTAATCGTATCGATGAGGTTTTAGCAAAGTTTGTTACTATTAGTTATAACAAACACAAACAAGTGGCTGAAGAATGGAATATTCCGAATCCAGAAGCTTATGCTGAAAGTCGCACTCAAAAAGAGTGTTATGATGCATTTCAATCTCTTGAATATGAAGTAAACACTTTACACACAGCTAATGGACAAACTCCGTTTGTTACTTTTGGTTTTGGTTTAGGAACTAGTTGGGAATCACGCTTAATTCAAGAGTCTATTTTAAAAGTTCGTATCAAAGGATTAGGTAAAAATCATAAAACAGCAGTTTTTCCAAAACTTGTTTTTGCCATTAAAGATGGTATTAACCATAAACAGGGCGATGTTAATTATGATATTAAAAAACTTGCACTTGAGTGTGCAAGTAAACGGATGTACCCAGATATTTTAAATTACGATAAAGTTGTTGAGGTGACGGGTTCATTTAAAACACCAATGGGTTGTCGAAGTTTCTTGGGTGTTTATGAAGAAAACGGTCAGTTAATTCATGATGGGCGCAATAATTTAGGTGTAATTAGTCTAAATTTGCCTCGTATAGCTATTGAAGCTAAAGGTGATGAAGCTCGATTTTGGGAAATTTTAGATAAACGTTTAGAACTATGTAAAAAAGCATTAATGACGCGTATTGCTAGACTTGATGGCGTAAAAGCACGAGTGGCACCAATTTTATATATGGAAGGTGCTTGTGGTGTAAGACTTAACGAAGATGACAATGTTTCTGAAATTTTCAAAAATGGGCGAGCTTCAATTTCTTTAGGTTATATTGGTCTTCATGAAACATTAAATGCACTTTACGGAAATCAAACGCATCCATTTGATAGTGATAAATTACGCGAAAAAGGTGTGGCAATTGTTGAGCGTTTACGTAATGCAGTAGATCAATGGAAAAGCGAAACTGGTTATGGGTTTAGTTTATATAGCACACCAAGCGAAAATTTATGTGATCGATTTTGCCGACTTGATACGGCTGAATTTGGTGTAATTCCAGGTGTTACTGATAAAGGTTATTACACTAACAGTTTCCATCTTGATGTTGAGAAAAAGGTTAATCCGTACGAAAAAATTGAATTTGAAAAACTTTATCCTCAAGTTGCTAATGGTGGTTTCATCTGTTATGGCGAATATCCAAATATGATTAACAATATCAAAGCATTAGAAGATGTTTGGGATTATAGTTATTCACGAGTTCCTTATTATGGGACTAATACGCCAATAGATGAATGTTATGAATGTGGTTATACTGGTGAATTTTCTTGTACTAGCAAAGGCTTTGTTTGCCCAAGTTGTGGAAATCATGATTCTTCAAAAGTATCGGTTACTCGTCGTGTTTGTGGATATTTAGGTAGTCCTGATGCCCGCCCATTCAATGCAGGTAAGCAAGAAGAAGTAAAACGTCGAGTTAAACATTTAAATAATGGTCAAATTGGTTAATAATCAATAAATATTTATGAATTATCATCGTTATTATTCTGTCGATGTTGTTAATGGGGAAGGAACTCGCTGTGTTCTTTTTGTTTCCGGGTGTGTACATCAGTGCCCAGGTTGCTATAACAAAAGTACATGGGGAGTAAATTCTGGTTTACCATTTACACAAGCACTTGAAGATCAAATCATTAAAGATTTACAAGATACTGAAATAAAACGTCAAGGATTATCGCTTTCTGGCGGTGATCCTTTGCATCCTCAAAACGTTGCAACTATATTAAAACTGGTCCAACGTGTTAAATCTGAGTGCGATAATAAAGATATCTGGCTTTGGACTGGGTATAAGCTTGATGAGTTAACTGCTGAACAACAAGCAGTTATTCCTTATATTGATGTGTTAATTGATGGAAAATTTGTGCAGGAACTTGCTGATCCTCGTCTATTATGGCGAGGAAGCAGCAATCAAGTTATCCATCGTTTTAAATAAAAATCATGGGCTAATTAGTGAGATTTATGTAAATTTAGAAGATAAGAAATAGCTTCTCGGTAGTTAATTTCAAGATTTTCGCTACTTGATGAAGTGATATGCAAATCAGTAATTTTGCCATTATGAATTCCATAAACCCAACCATGCAAATTAACCTTTTGACCTCGTTGCCATGCAGATTGAATAATTGTAGAGTGTCCAAGATTGTAGACTTGTTCGATTACATTAAGTTCACATAAAACATCCAAACGGATATCGGGTGGAAATTCCCCTAGAAGTGAGCTGTTTCGAAACCAAAGATCACGAATATGCAGTAACCAGTTATTAATTAGCCCTAAATCAGGATTTTCAACCGCATCACGAATTCCACCACAACCTAAATGACCACAAACAATGATATCTTCAATTTTAAGTACATCCACTGCATATTGAACGACAGATAAACAGTTTAAATCAGTGTGTATTACAAGATTACCGACATTACGATGCACAAATAACTCACCTGGCTTTAACTTAATGAGTTTTTCTGCTGACACACGACTGTCTGAACAGCCGATCCATAAAAATTTCGGGTTTTGTTCAACGGCAAGTTGTTTAAAAAATTCAGGATCTTCTTGCTCTATTTTTTCTGACCATTCGTGGTTAAAACGGATCAGATCGTTTACATCAAACATAATTAATATTTCCCAATATATTTCATTATTATTTTTTATTTTAAGTTATTCAATATGCTGAATCTTACTTTTCATTATTAATTTACGCCACAAAGGAGTTGTTAATAGTTTGGCTTTAACAATTTTACTATAAAGTTTGAAGCGTAATGGTATTGTACGTTGATAATAACATTTATTAGGTTTTGGATGGCCACTATTTAATATTTTACTTAAAATTTCAGCGCTATCTAAAGCATAGCTAATACCTTCTAACGAACTAGCACTAATAAAACCAGCAGCTTCACCAATTAAAAAAATATTTTCATTACCAGTATAAAAATCACGTAGCCGATTTGGATAAACCACTAAACATTTTTCTGTTTTGAGAGGTTTGCCAAAAATAAAACCTTGTGTAGTCAATTTTTCTTTTAATTGTTCAAAATTTTGATTCGCTACTTTTTTAGGAAAAGCACCGCCAAAGATAAAATAACCATTTTTTGAAATACTCCACGAGTAGCAATTTGTTAATTCATTGTCGAATATACAAGAATTAAATGGAGTTGGATGTTGCTCTATAAACCATTGTTGTATCGCTACATATTGTCTTATCGTATGTTGAGGATATCGCATTCGTCTAACCAGAGAATTGGCGCCGTCAGCACCAACCACATATTGAGCAGTGGCGTTGTGTTCATTTTTATTTTCATCAAGATAAGTGATCTGATAACCATCAATAATACGTCTTACTTCTTTACAGAGTGTATTATGAAGAACCGTTACATTTGATGGTATTAGTGATTTTAGCCACAGATCAAATTTGTGCCTATCAAAACTCACATAACTTCGCTGATAGTTGCGAATAAGTTTGGTTTGTAAGTCATAAGTTCTGACACTAAAAATTTGAGGATCAGTTAAAATACCAGCTGGTAAGTTTATATTTTGCCTAGCAAAGGCTTTTTGCGCATCATCTGCTAATAGTCCCCCACAAGGTTTATGGAATCCACCATTTCCCGTTTTATGTTTTGTATCTAATGCAATGACTTTGAATGAAGGACTAAGTAAACGGGCTAGCGTACTGCCAGCAGGTCCTAGTCCTATAATTGCGATATCGTAATCCATGTTATTGTGTATTTTCTTACCATGTTTAAAAACCATTTATGTTAGCAAATTAAATTATGTGTGACTATTAAAGATGAGCACTTCTCTATGCCAGTTAACTTGTAAAAAAGTTTCAGGTAACTATGTGTTTCAGTATAAAATTAGATATAAACGTTCTTTTTTTAATGAATTTATTTTTGTTATTAATCTGACTTGTTTTTGCAAGTGAATCAAATATATTTTTCCCTCGACTGAATATTATCGTATTGATATAAGGATATCTTGCGGTATATGTCATATAACCCAAATTATATGTAAAAATAATATATTCACTATAAAGCGCTAATTCGTTTGAATCAATCATTGATTAATCGTAATTATTTACTAGATTCAAAATAAGATAAATTTTTAACTTATTGATTTAAATTTGTTTTTATTGATCTCAAAAAAGTGATATTTTCAATTTTTAATGAAATTCATTTAATTATTAGTAAATAACTTCTATAATAATCGCCAATTTGTCACGCATAAGAGTTAATAATGGAAAAGTTTCACGTAACAGGACCAACATCGCTAAATGGCGAAGTGGTTATTTCTGGCGCAAAAAATGCTGCGCTACCCATTTTATTTTCTGCAATTTTGGCAGAAAAACCAGTAGAACTTCGAAATGTTCCTAAGTTAAAAGATATCGATACAACTTTGGAATTGCTAGGCCAGCTAGGTGTAAAATATGAACGAAATGATGCTATTCACCTTGATGCAGGTCATCTGAATAACTACTGTGCACCTTATGAGCTAGTAAAAACTATGCGTGCTTCAATTTGGGCTTTGGGTCCCCTTGTTGCTCGTTTTGGGCAAGGACAAGTTTCATTACCTGGCGGTTGTGCTATTGGTGCAAGGCCTGTTGATCTTCATATTAGTGGTCTTGAACAACTTGGTGCGACAATCACACTTGATGAAGGCTATGTTAAAGCGTCGGTCAATGGAAAACTAAAAGGTACTCATATTGTCATGGATAAAGTAAGTGTTGGTGCGACCGTTACGATTATGTCAGCCGCAACTTTGGCTGAAGGCAAAACTGTCATCGAAAATGCAGCATGTGAACCTGAAATTGTTGATACCGCTAAGTTCCTAAATATGTTAGGCGCTAAAATTACTGGTGCAGGTACAATGCGTATTGAGATAGAAGGGGTTGAACGTTTAGGTGGTGGTATACATGAAATAGTTCCTGATCGTATTGAAACTGGGACTTTTTTAGTTGCGGCAGCTATATCTAGAAGTAAAATCACTTGCCGTAAAACCGATCCAACCCTACTTGATGCGGTGCTTTCTAAATTGAAGGAAGCTGGTGCCAAGATTGAGGTAGGTGAAGATTGGATTTGTTTAGATATGCAAGGAAAAAGGGCGAAAGCTGTTAACATTCATACTGCTCCGCATCCAGGTTTTCCTACTGATATGCAAGCACAATTCTCATTGCTAAATATGGTTGCTGAAGGTACAGGAATCATTAAAGAAACCATTTTCGAAAATCGATTTATGCATGTTCCTGAGCTAATTCGCATGGGTGCAAAGGCAGAAATTGAAGGTAATACCTTAATTACCCATGGTGTTGAAACATTGAGCGGTGCACAAGTAATGGCGACGGATTTGCGGGCGTCAGCGAGTCTAGTTTTAGCTGGTTGTATTGCTGAAGGTTTAACCACTGTTGATCGTATTTACCATATAGATCGAGGCTATGACAATATTGAAGCAAAATTAAGAAAATTAGGCGCCAATATTGAAAGGGTGAAATAATTCATTTTCGCTAAAAAATTAATAAGTTGTTTTTTCAAAAGGAGCGTAATGATGACAAAGCAAGCATTGGTGTTTTTATCGAATGGTTGTGAAGAAACAGAAGCGGTAACCACTATTGATTTATTAACCCGAGCTGATATTAAAGTTACTACTGCAAGTATTTCAAGTTCTCGTGAAATTGAATGTTCTCGAGGAGTAACCATTTTGGCAAAAAAAATGCTTTCGGATGTTCAATACATTGATTTTGATGTTGTTGTTTTACCTGGAGGTGTTAAAGGTGCTGAAAATTTTCGAGATTGCCCATTGTTAATCGAAAAATTGAAACAAACGCACCAAAGTGGTGGTATTGTTGCTGCAATCTGTGCTTCTCCTGCTATGGTTTTACAACATCATAGTTTATTTCCACACGCATATATGACCGGTTATCCAACCACTAAAGAGGCGTTTAAAAATTGGAAGTCCGATAGGGTTTATTTTGATGAGTCGTATAAAGTTATTACTAGCCAAGGTCCCGCAACGTCTATTGATTTTGCTTTAAAAATTATTGCTGTGTTGTTAGGTGAAATGAAAGCAGCGGAGATCGCTCGGCAGCTAGTTCTTCCATTGGGGATTGAATCCTATCAATAAATAGGCACTAAATGTCAAATTCACATTTGTATGAAAAATTAGTTAAAAGAGCAACGCTAGGTGCTGTTTCAATCTCTATTTCATTAATTATAATTAAATTTATTACTTGCTGGTTTACCGGTTCAATAAGTTTATTTGCCTCATTATTAGATTCAAGTATCGATTTACTTGCTTCTGGTGTTAACTTTTTTTTAGTTCGTTATGCACTAAAACCCGCAGATGCTGATCATACCTTTGGTCATGGCAAGGCAGAATCTTTGGCAGCATTATTACAAAGCGCGTTTATTATTGGTTCTGCAATAATTTTGTTACTTTCTAGTATTCGCTCTTTTATTTATCCGAATGAACTACAGGAACCTTTATTGGGGATTATTGTTTCAACTGTTTCTGCTGTAGTGACATGCATTCTTGTTTTGTATCAAAGATATGTTGTAAAAATCACTAAAAGTAATGCTATTCAAGCCGATATGTTGCACTATTCTTCCGACATGCTGTTGAATATTGCTGTTATAATTGCACTTTGTTTAAGTTGGTATGGCATTACTTATGCTGATGCGGTCTTTGCATTTTTTATTGCTTTGTATATTTGTTATAATGCTTATCATATTGCACATAATGCAATTAAAGACCTATTAGATCACGCCTTACCAGATAGTGATAATTTGCGAATAGCTGAAATTGTGGCTTCATATCCAGATGTAAGAGGTTTTCATGATCTAAAGACCCGCCAAGCAGGCCCTCTTAAATTTATTCAATTGCATCTTGAATTAGACGATGATATGCCTTTAATCACTGCTCATGCCATTGCTGATGCTATTGAAAAACATATTTCTAAAGAATTTTCTCCTGCAACAGTGATTATTCATCAAGATCCAATTTCTGTTGTACCCATCGAAATGATGAAGTAGAAAAATTAATCAAAAATAGCTTTTATTGTCTATTGTTAGATATCTGTTAAGACTCTATAATAACTAAAAGTTAATAATTTGGAGTTATTTATATGATAAAAAAAATAGGTATTTTAACCAGTGGTGGCGACGCTCCAGGAATGAATGCAGCTATTCGAGGTGTAGTGAGAACAGCATTATCAGAAGGGTTGGATGTTTTTGGTGTTTATGATGGTTATATGGGACTTTGCGAAGATCGCATTGTTCAACTAAAGCGTTCAAGTGTATCTGATATTATTACTCGTGGTGGTACATTTCTTGGTTCGGCTAGATTTCCAGAGTTTAAAGATAAAGCTGTAAGACAAAAAGCCATTGCTAATCTAAAAAAACATCAAATTGATGCTTTAGTTGTTATTGGTGGTGATGGTTCATATATGGGCGCAATGCGATTAACTGAAGAAGGTTTTCCATGTATTGGTTTACCAGGAACCATTGATAATGATATTCGTGGTACTGATTATACTATAGGTTATTTTACTGCGCTTAGTACTGCTGTTGAAGCAATCGATAGATTACGTGATACTTGTTCTTCACATAACCGAATTTCAGTTATTGAAATAATGGGGCGAGATTGTGGTGATTTAACCTTAAATGCAGCAGTTGCTGGTGGTTGCGAATTTATGATTATTCCAGAGGTTTCTTATACGAAGGAAGATCTAATCGAAGAAATTAAACTAGGCTTTGCAAAAGGTAAAAAACATGCAATTGTGACTGTTACTGAACATATGTGTGATGTAAATCAACTTGCAGTAGACATTGAAGCTGCTGTTCATCACGAAACTCGTGCCACAGTATTAGGGCACGTTCAACGTGGTGGTTCTCCTGTCCCTTATGATCGTATTTTGGGGTCTCGTATGGGGGCTTATGCTGTTGAATTACTGCTACAAGGCTATGCAGGTAGAAGCGTTGGCGTACAAAATGGTAAATTAGTACATCACGATATTATAGATGCTATCAATAATATGAAGCGTCCATTTGATATGGATCTATACAATACAGCCAAACGATTATTTTAAATGTTAATTTTGCCATTTAAGCATAATTAGTATTAGATAAATATCTGATTGTTTTATTAATAGGTGAACTGGTAAAAATGATATTTTATGACAGTCACCTATTTGTTTATCTACTAACTCCTTTAAAATGAGTCGATATGGAATTAGGCTGCTTTTAATAATAAAAGAGTTTTTATTTATCAAGTATGGATGTGAATCATAGTAAACTAATTACAATGTTATATTGGTAATTTTATGACACTACATTTTTTAGAAGATAATGATCGTTTTTATGCTTGTGATGCTAATAATAAAGAAATAGCTGAAATGACCTTTACAAGGGTCGGAAAAGATAAAGCTACTATTAATCATACTTATGTTGATTCTGCGTATCGTGGTCAAGGTATTGCAGATAATTTATTAGACCTTGTAGTAGAAAAATTACAGCAAGAAAAGCGTGAGATTATTCCTATTTGCTCGTTTGCTATTAAGAAATTAACTAGAAAATCAGATTGAAAGGTACTACCCTAAATTTTGTGTATTTACCTATTCAATATTCAAGGTGACGGTTGATTCTGTCACCAAATTTTATAATGAACCGACTTATGGCACTTTTTTAGTTTTGGATTGATATAGACAATTTATTACAAGCGTGTGGTATTGTCCAAAAAATGACTTTTTTAACAGAGTTATCTGTTTGTAAAACTTTACATTTCTTGATGATATGGCGAATAGGACTGTTTAAAGACTCTATTGCATTGGTGATGAAATTCGCTTTCAAATCTTTTGTTATCGCTTTGTGTTCTTGGTATGTCCACACTTTGACTTGTTAAACATTTCGACACTAATAACTAATGTATCGTAACAGCAGCAATAAGCTGCTATTAAAACTTATGCATTTTGATAAAACTTTCTCAAATACGATAAGTTTTATGTACAAAATGCAAAAATCACTCAATATTTGCATGTCGCATCTTCATTACATCTGGAGTCTGTTGTAAGCTTTCCATCAAACTATAAATAAGGCTATCATATGTCAATAAAGATAGTTGCTCAAATATACTACCCATTGGTTGGTTTAATTTAACTACTTTGATAGGAATAACAACAATATTATCGGCTAACTTTGCCAAAGTTGAGGTGCTATTTGTTGTTAATAATATAACTTTAACCCCCAATTTTTTTGCTTGTTGTGCATAGGCAATTAAACTTTTAGTTTCACCCGAGTTAGAGCCTAGAATAAGCAAATCGCCTTTATTTGCTCTAGGTTTGCTGATTTCGCTAATTAAGCTGACATTCAAACCTAAATGCATTAATCGATTAGCGAAAGCGCTTATCATTAATCCTGAACGCCCTGTCCCAGCTAAAAATAGATGTTTAGCTTTAATAATAGCGTTTTTGAATTCATTTAATTGTACTTCGTTTATTGCATCTATTTGTTCCGAAACTTCAGTTAATATATTGTTTAATATTTCTTTTATACTCATTTCATATCCCTAATTTATTGCCAATTTTAATTTTTCAATATTGTTTTGAATATCATTATTGTTAAAAATAAATCCACCTGAAACAATATTATTAGCGCCAGCTTTTACACATGGCGATATGGTTTGGTCTGTAATATTCCCATCTACTTGAATATCATAATGATAATTTCTCTCTTTTCTTTCTAAATTCAGTTGTTCAATTTTTTGTAACGTGAATGGTAAAAAAAATTCGTTTTTTTGGCCTGGGTTAACAGTCATTACAAGGATAAGATCAATAAACGGTAATAGCATTTTTATTTGTTCAACCGAGGTGCTTGGATTGATAGCTAAACCTACTTTTATATTACTATTTTTTATTTTATTGATTATAAAAGAGTGATGAACCGTTGCTTCATAATGAAAAGTGATAATATCTGGTTTAGCTTCAATAAAGTCTAATATCGTTGATTCAGGCTTTTCAACCATTAGGTGGCAATCTAAAATAAAATTCGTATGTGATTTCAAATTTGACACAAACCCTGCATTGAAACCTAAATTTGGCACATAGTGATTATCCATTACATCAATATGTAAATGCGTAATACCAAGCAAATCAAGCTTATCTAATGTTTCTTTGATAAAGTAAAGATCTGAATTAAATAACGATGGAGACAAAATCATGGTTATCCCTCCTACCTCTTATTCGCAACCCATCAACATAAAATTAACATTACGGGTTCTTTCTCGTAATGCATCCCAATCAACAAAATAAACACGTCCTAGTTCCCCCATGAGAGGCTTGCCATTTTTAATAATTAATACAATCGAAAAACTACCAAACAAAGAAGATTTAATATGTGCATCAGTATTGAGCATTACCCATTTTTCGGCAGGATAATTAGGATCACTTAAATTTAAACCAAACTCAACATGCTTAGGTCCCGGGCTGTTGTATTGATTTTCGCTAGTCATTTTAGGGACTATTTTTTCTAAAATATTATTAATATCAACGTGTAAAAACTCATCACCAAAAAAGTTAGTATCATGCATGTATTCATCAAAAAAAAGCGAGCAAGTGGTATGCGTTGTAGTGATGGTTAGTTGTCCGTTTTGGATATTTGATTGCTCAATAAAGCGGTTCAACTCATCGGTAATATCATGATAAGAGTGTCTGCCAGCAACAGTTTGTATTTTCATGGCATGATGCAAAATGTTCATATTAATCTTGTTCCTTAGGAATATGCCCCATTTACTTGTTATATTAGATTAAACAACAAAGTAAGTGGGACGCTGTTTTATACACTTTATTTAATAATTTAATACTAGATGGTTAAGCGTTTTTTTAGCTCAACAAAAAAATCGTTTAATCCAACCCCGGTTAATAAAGGTAAGCCATTTATGACTTTATCTTTGATTGATTCTGGCACAATAGTTGTGCTGATAACGACATCATATGAATCAATTTTATTTAATTCATCAGCTATTTTTGATTGATAGATTTTTACATTTTCCGTCAATTTTTCATCATTGAGCCATTTCGACACTTTGCTAACAGCAATAGTTGATGTTGCATGCCCTGCACCACACATAATGAGTAAATTTTTCATATTGATTTATCCTTTTAATATATTTCAATTCTTCTAATTTTATTGATATAAATAAGTAAACATAAAATAACTAGTGCTAAGCCAATTAATCCTACATATCCAAGATAATTTAGTAATAAAACAAACAAAGTTACCGGCCATAAACCACATAAAATAACTGTAATAATACGAGCTGTACCCACGTCATAATTAGCCAAATGGAATACATCGGTAATAACTGGTGAGAGCCAAGTTGCCATATATAGACAAATTACTAAATAAATTGTGCCGCCAATAATTGAACGAACAATATTTCCTTTGAAAAATGGCACCATCAAACAGATACCAAAAGCATAGAAGGCTAAATCACCGAAAGGTAATACCTTATTACCAGGTAGAATTAAGGCTAATAATAGTGAAACCGGAACCATAATTAATGCCGTTGCCATAACAGCTGGATGTCCAACTGTTAATGCTGCATCCATACCAATATTAACCTGTTTGCCATTTAATTTTTTACTAGTAAATTCACGTGCAGCTTCAGCAACTGGTAGCAAACCTTCCATAAACATAGCAACCATTTTGGGCATTATTTTCATAATCGCTGCAGTTGAAATAGCTAATTTACCTATTTGTGGCACATCATAACCAGCTAAAATACCTACAACTAAACCAATAATTAAACCAATAACCACCGTATCACCAAAAATACCAAATCTTTTAGTTAACGTTTCTGAATCGGCGTTTAATTTGTTAAAGCCTGGAATGTGGTCAAAAATCCAATTTAATGGAATGGCAACAATTGCTCCCGATAATGCCATTAAATGAGTGATTGAAATACCCGGATAGCCAAAAAAAGAACTAATTGGTTTTTGTAATAAATCAGCTAAGAACCATTGCAACATAACAGCGGTAATACATCCAATAATACCGACCCAGTATAATCCTGTAACGGAATATGCTACTAATCCTAAAAATATTGCAAACCAAAAATTCCAAATATCAACATTTAATGTGCGAGTCCAACCAAGTGAAATAAAGATAAAATTAATTACTAAAGAAATAGGAATAAGGAGTAATCCTAATGTAGTTGAAAATGCCAATGGACCACCCACACCACATCCAATATCCATAATACTTAATGATGTTCCGTATTGTTCCCCCATTTTTTGGATGGCAACACCTAAAGTGTCGGACAATAAAGAAATCACTAAACCTAAACCAACTATACCAATACCAACGGTAATACCCGCCATAATAGCTTTTGAAAATGGTACTCTAAAAAAAAGAGCAATAATAAATATTATGATAGGTAAAAATACTACCCCCCCTAAACCTATTAGCCATTGAAAAATATTAATTACACTATCCATTTCAGAACTCCTTAATAAAAGTTATCTTTTTATTTAACGCCCACTTTATTTAAAATAGCGATAAATTCCTTAGTTGAATGACATTGTTCTAATTGTTTTATTTCTTGTTCGTTTTGGAATAACCCTATCAAATTTTGCAAATTTTCGACTTGTTCATGAGGCTGTTTCATGGCAAGCATAAAGATAAATTTGACAGGAATTTTTTCATTTTCATCAGTCATACCTTTAAAAGTGACTGGCTGTTTTAATGATGCAAAACAAATTTGAGATTGTTTAACTTTCGATGAATCTGTGTGTGGCAAAGCAAACCCAATTGAATTAACCAATAAACCAGTTGGATACTGCTTTTCTCTCTGCAAAATACCTTCTAAAAAATCTTGTTTAACAATTCCATTAATAAGTAACATTTGTGCCATTTGTGTTAGGACTTGTTCTTGATTTGATGCCTCAATATTAAAAAGGCATAAATGCTTATCAAAGTACATTTTTGACTCCTCTTTGATTATTTAAAAATGATTTTAGTTGTTTGAAGCTAGTGATATTTTTTAACGTTGCTATAACGTGTTTGTTAGAAACAATTTTGTAAATTTCGGTGAATACCTCATTAATACTGTTAATATTTTCTTCTGAAAGACTAACCATAATAATTACGCTAACATCAATAACTCCCCATTTGATTGGCTTGCGTAATGTCATAATTGATATACTTGATTTGTTCACAAACATGGGTGAGCCGTGGGGTAAAGCAATGCCATTTTCGATAGATGTGTCACCTATTTCTTCGCGGTGTAAAACAGAATCACGATATTGATCAGTTACATAACCTTTATTTTCAAGATGAAGTATTAATTGATTAATACATTCATTTTTATTATCAATTTCGATATTTAATTGAATAAGATCTGGATGTACATATTTTGCAGTAGATGGGTAATAATTTGTGCTTTCAGAAAAATCGGACGGTTTATTTAATACATAATTTGCATAAGCCTGAATAATATTTTGATAGTCATTGGTATTTAATAAAGATGATATTTTAACAACTGGTTTATTTAGATTATTAATATCAAGTGTAGTAATAATTAAATCGACATTACTGAGATTTGCCGATGTCAATTTCGAAACCGAATAAACCTCGATATTATCTTTAGAAGGCAAGATCTTTCGAACTTTATTGAGAATCAAATTCGATGAAGAACAACCATATTGGCAAATAATTACAATATTATTCGCATCAGCTGCCTTATCTAAAGCTATTTGAAAATGAATCAATAAAAATGAGATTTCATCGTCATTTAAACGAATATCAAATTTGCGTTCTAAATCAGAAAGTGCATACCACAATACGCTAAATAATTTTGAATACTCAAGTTTTATTTCTTTTAGTATCGGATTGATAATACGTATTTTCTTTTGCAAACGCGTAAGCATAGGTGGAAAGTGAGATAACAATGAGTGAAACAATTTATTATCTTTTAATAAATCAATACCTTCAATTTCGCCTATTTTTTTTATTATTTTACGGATGATTTGTTCATAGCAGCTGTCATCAACTTTTACCGACTCGTCAATAATTCGATGAGCGAAAAACAGTTTACTTAGATATTTAATATCGTTAGTTGAAAATGCAATTTTAAAAGTAACTTCAAGTTTTTTAGCAAGTTCAGATGCAATTAAATACGATTGCATGTAACGGATATGGTTAAATAAAAAATCATCTTCTTCATCAATAGCATTACCTAAAGTTAACCGTTTTAACTGTATTGCTATTGATATCAATAAAGATGATAAATAATATTCTGAAGATTGTTGAACTATTGATTCATAGTGTTCAAATAATAATTGACTAATTTGCTCAAAAGAATCATTGTCCATCAATGTTTTCATTAATTGATTTAGATAATAACCATCTTGTTTATTAATATATAACAATAAAAAATGCTTAATAGCGCGTTGAATTTGGTTTTCTTTACCTTCTACAACAATGGCTTTATGCGTTACATTTAATAAAACGTTTTCTGATTCTAATGAATGGTTAATAAATTCGATATCTTTATGAAGTGATGTTTTACTAACAATATAATCATCAGAAAGTTGCTCTAATGAAACAGTTTCTTGATTTAACAAACAACGCTTTATAATATCTAAACGACGATATTCTGGCGTTAATCGGCGTGAGTTTTTATTAAAATAACCATGACTATTGTTTTGTTCTAAATAACAAATTACCGAATCAATACTGCTTTTATTTCCCATCAGTATTAACCCTTTACGTGGGGCTTTTTCGATATAAATATCACTATTTGGGGCAACTAACAGCTGCTCATTTAACTTTTCAATGTCACAATAAACGGTTTTAGTTGAAATGGATAATTTTGAACTAAAATAAGCTGCTGGTTTAAATTCTGATTCATTGAAAAGTAGTTTCAGCAATTGTATTTGTCTTTCCATTACCAAACCCCTTTTGTATTTTGTGACAATTTATTCATTATTTTTGTTTTAAAGTATAATTAGTTAACCTAATAAGACGATTACATTTTTTTCCAGATTAATCTGGAAAAAAATGTAATTATAAAAACTGAAATAAGAACATATTGAGACAATAGCGATAATTAATAAAAAATTTATATTTATTTCTAGAGTAATTTTCTAAGTCTTTTAGATATGATAGGAAAACTTGAAACTAATATTGTTTTAGGAAATTCAAATGGATCGGCTACACTGATTCATATAACTTATTTTTAAGGGGTAAGGTAAACTGGAATGGCAACACATTTTCAAACAAAAAAATTAAGGGGTAAGTGTTTTTTAAATTCAACGGGAGGCAAGTAGCCTAACGAAGAATGTAATCGTTTATGATTATACCAATAAGCATAAGCCGAAAAAGCGCGTTGTAATTCAGCCGTTGAGTTGAAACGTTGGCCTTTTACAAATTCCGTTTTAATTGTTTTAAATGTCGCTTCCGCTACCGCATTGTCATATGGACACCCTTTCTTGCTTAATGAATGCGTGATATTAAATGTCTTAAAACACGCCTCTAATAACCGATTATCAAACTCTTTGCCTCGGTCTGAATGAAATAAATCCAATTTTGATAATGGCAGTTTAATTTGGCTTAATGCCGACATAACAAGCTCTGCTGTTTTATGTTGACCAACATGGTAACCGACAATTTGCCTATCGGATAAGTTCACTAAAACACATAAATAGTTCCAACGTTGCTTAACTTGAATATAGGTTAAATCTGCAACAACAATTTGTTTTTTATCACCTACATCAAATTGTCGTTGCAGGTGATTTTCTATGGCGGTTTCATTCACTTCCGTAGTGTGAGATTGATAACGTTTAACGGTGTATTTTGATACCAGCAATAAGGCTTTCATCACCCGAGCAATGTAACGGCGTGACACCCAAATATTCTCTTTCTGTAAATCAAAACGAATTCGTCTTGTACCATAAGACTGATAGCTCTGATTAAATAGCGTCACGATTTTATTGGCATAAAGCCCTACTGATTTTTGTCTATTCAATTTACACTGATAATAAGCATAATGTCTTGATAATCCTAAATATTGACATAGCTTTGTTATGCTATAACGATGTCGATTTGCTTTTAGGATAGCGATTTTCGTCCTATTATCAGTGCTGCTTGCTTTA
>NZ_LZHK01000019.1:0-12326 GCF_001690415.1 Gilliamella sp. Imp1-1 | reverse complement strand
TAGCAACAACACCCGCACCAACAGTACGACCACCTTCACGAATCGCAAAACGTAAGCCGTCTGCCATTGCGATTGGGTGAATTAATGATACTGTCATTTTGATGTTATCTCCAGGCATTACCATTTCTACACCTTCTGGTAATTCGATAGTACCAGTTACGTCAGTTGTACGGAAGTAGAACTGTGGACGGTAACCTTTGAAGAATGGAGTGTGACGACCACCTTCATCTTTGCTTAAAATATACACTTCTGATTCAAAATCAGTATGTGGAGTGATTGAACCTGGTTTTGCAAGTACTTGACCACGTTCGATTTCTTCACGTTTTGTACCACGTAGTAATACACCAACGTTTTCACCTGCACGACCTTCGTCAAGTAATTTACGGAACATTTCAACACCAGTACAAGTTGTTTTAGTGGTTGGCTTGATACCAACAATTTCAACTTCTTCACCAACTTTAATTACACCGCGTTCAACACGACCAGTTACTACTGTACCACGTCCTGAAATTGAGAATACGTCTTCAATTGGTAATAGGAATGGTTTGTCGATATCACGCTCTGGCTCTGGAATATAGCTATCTAATGCTTCTGCTAATTCAACAATTTTGTCTTCCCATGCTGCATCGCCTTCTAACGCTTTAAGCGCAGAACCACGAATGACTGGTGTATCATCACCTGGGAAATCATATTGAGATAGAAGTTCACGTACTTCCATTTCAACTAATTCTAATAATTCTTCGTCATCAACCATATCACATTTATTTAAGAATACGATGATGTAAGGAACACCTACTTGACGACCTAAAAGGATGTGTTCACGAGTTTGTGGCATAGGACCATCTGTTGCTGCTACTACTAAGATAGCACCGTCCATTTGTGCCGCACCAGTGATCATGTTTTTAACATAGTCAGCATGGCCTGGGCAGTCTACGTGTGCGTAGTGACGAGTTGGTGTATCGTATTCAACGTGTGAAGTGTTGATGGTAATACCACGTGCTTTTTCTTCTGGTGCGTTATCGATTTGATCGAATGCACGAGCTTGACCGCCGTATTTTTTAGCAAGTACAGCTGTAATTGCAGCAGTTAAAGTTGTTTTACCGTGGTCAACGTGGCCGATTGTACCAACGTTAACGTGGGGTTTTGTACGTTCAAATTTTTCTTTAGACATTTATCGTCCCTCAAATGTAATACAAATCGGTGGTGAATCACCACATTAACCAAGTATCATATTTAATATCAACATAATACTAACTTAAAATTAGCTCTGAATGATAACAGATAAAGTTACCGAGTGACAAGCTATAAAGCAGGCAAATTTGATATTTTTAGAAGTTTAGGAGATTAACAAGAATGGTGCTGATAGGCAGATTTGAACTGCCGACCTCACCCTTACCAAGGGTGCGCTCTACCAACTGAGCTATATCAGCAATTGGAGCGGGCAGCGGGAATCGAACCCGCATCATCAGCTTGGAAGGCTGAGGTAATAGCCATTATACGATGCCCGCATGTTCAAACTCGGCTACCTAAATGCTTCAATTAGCTATTGCTAATATTAGATAATGGTGGTGGGGGAAGGATTCGAACCTTCGAAGTGTGACACGGCAGATTTACAGTCTGCTCCCTTTGGCCGCTCGGGAACCCCACCCCGAATCTTTATAAATTTGTCTACTTAGGAAAATGGTGCCGGCTGCCGGAATCGAACTGGCGACCTACTGATTACAAGTCAGTTGCTCTACCTACTGAGCTAAGCCGGCCTAAGTGCTGCGCATTATGAACTAGAACATTTAACCTTGCAAGCAAAAAAAACAAATTTTATTTTGTTTGCTTAAAAATAAATCAAAAATATGAAAAAACCCGAAATGTATAATTATTTCGGGTTTTATTTAGCTCAAAATAAACTTATGTTATTTCTTTTTAACTACATTTTTTTGGTTGTCCCTGCACCTTTAGCCGCTGTTTGTACCGCTACATCTTCGCTAATATCACCTTTGTCTTGATATGCACGACCATAATAAGTATCAAGAAGGATCTGTTTTAGCTCTGCAATTAGAGGATAACGAGGGTTTGCACCAGTACATTGGTCATCAAATGCATCTACTGCAAGCTGATCGACTTGATCCAAGAAAGTTTTTTCATCCACACCAAATTCTTTAATAGAAAATGGAATATCAAGATCTTTTCTAAGTTGATCTAACCAACCAATTAGCTTCTCGACTTTCTTCTCATCATTATCCGTAGCTGCGGTTAGACCTAAATGATCAGCAATTTCGGCATAACGGCTAACTGCTTTAGGATAACCATATTGACTAAATGTACCTTGTTTAGTTGGTTTGTCGGTTGCATTAAAACGGACAACATTACTAATTAACATCGCATTAGCAACACCATGAGGAATATGGAACGCTGCACCAATTTTATGAGCTATTGAGTGACAAACACCAAGGAATGCTTGAGCAAAAGCAACACCAGCTAACGTTGCAGCACTATGCACTTTTTCTCGAGCAATAGGATTTTTAGCCCCTTCTCTATAACTTGCTGGTAAATAAGCTTTAAGTATGCTTAGCGCTTGTAGCGCTTGCCCATCAGAAAACTCACTTGCCATAACTGATACGTAAGCTTCTAAAGCATGCGTTACGGCATCATAGCCTCCAGCTGCACAAAGTGAACGAGGCATATTCATCACTAAGTTCGCATCAACTATTGCCATATTAGGCGTAATAGCATAATCCGCTAATGGATATTTTTGACCTGTTGCATCATCAGTAACAACGGCAAATGGAGTTACTTCAGAGCCTGTACCTGATGTGGTTGTTACACAAATTAATTTTGCTTTTTGCCCCATATTTGGGAAGTGGCAAGCACGTTTACGAATATCCATAAAACGTAATGCTAGCTCTTCGAATTTAGTTTCAGGGTGCTCATATAAAACCCACATGATTTTTGCAGCATCCATTGGTGAACCACCACCTAACGCAATAATTGTATCTGGTTGGAATGCTTGCATTGAATCAGTACCTTTACGCACGACACTTAATGTTGGATCTGCTTCAACATCAAAGAAAGTTTCACAAATAACACCTTGTGCTTCTAATTGATCAGTGATTTGTTTTGAGTAACCGTTATTAAATAGGAATTTATCTGTTACCAAAAATACACGCTTTGCACCTTGCTCAACTACTTCACTTAAAGCTACTGGTAGTGAGCCACGTTTAAAATAGATAGAACTTGGTAGTTTGTGCCATAACATATTTTCTGCTCTCTTAGCGATTGTTTTCTTATTGATTAAGTGCTTCGGTCCAACATTTTCAGATACCGAGTTACCACCCCAAGAGCCACATCCTAATGTTAAAGATGGCGCTAAATCAAAATTATATAAATCACCAATACCACCATGAGCCGCTGGTTGGTTTATTAAAATACGGCAAGTTTTCATTTTACTACCAAAATAAGCAATACGTTCACGATTGCTATCTTGATCAGTATAAAGGACTGAAGTGTGCCCCATTCCTCCCATTTCAACCAATTTTTCTGCTTTATCAACAGCTTCAGAGAAATCTTTAGCCTTGAACATAGCAAGCGTTGGAGAAAGTTTTTCGTGTGCAAACGGTTCAGATAAATCAACTTTACTTACTTCGCCAACAAGTACTTTCGAACCAGCTGGAACTTTAAGACCAGCCATTTCAGCAATTTTAGTTGCTGGCTGACCAACAATATTGGCATTTAAGGCGCCTTTGTCGTTTAAAATAATACCTTGTACTGCTTTAGTTTCTTTAGCATTTAAGACATATGCACCATATTGAGTTAATAAGCGACGTACTTCATCATAGACAGAATCAACAACAACAATTGCTTGTTCTGATGCACAGATCATCCCGTTATCAAATGTCTTAGACATAAGTACTGAGGCAACAGCACGTTTCAAATCAGCTGTTTCATCTATAACAACTGGTGTATTACCTGCACCAACACCTAACGCAGGTTTACCTGAACTATAAGCCGCTTTTACCATGCCTGGTCCACCGGTTGCTAAAATAGCAGACACATCATCGTGGTGCATTAATGCATTTGATAATTCGATAGATGGCTCGTCAATCCAACCAATAATATCTTTTGGTGCACCAGCTTTAATTGCGGCATCTAATACAATTCGAGCAGCTTCAATAGTTGATTTTTTAGCTCGAGGATGTGGAGAGAAGACAATTGCATTGCGAGTTTTTAAGCTAATTAACGATTTAAAAATCGCAGTAGAAGTTGGGTTAGTTGTAGGAACAATTCCACAAATAATACCAAGTGGCTCTGCTATAGTAATAGTACCGAATGGTTCATTTTCAGCAACGACTCCACAAGTCTTATCGTGACGATATTTATTTAAAATATACTCAGCGGCAAAAAGGTTTTTTATGACCTTATCTTCGACAATTCCCATTCCTGACTCTGCAACAGCTTGTTGCGCAAGTGGAATACGTGCCGCAGCGGCGGCTGTTGCAGCTGCTACAAAGATTTTGTCGACTTGTTCTTGAGTATAAGTTGAATAAGTCTCCTGCGCCTTTTTGACTCGAGCCATTAACTCATTTAACTCATTCATGTTAGTTACTGCCATAGATTTCTCCTTGAAATTAAAAAATAAATCGGGATCGTTTGGCGTCTTCCTTGAAACTATTTAATGCTTAAGCATAATGACAAAACGAAATTGACGTTATCGTAAATCAGATTTTTACTTTATACAATAATATATTGAATAAAAAAAAGCATGTCACGAAAAGTAACTAATTTTTTATGTATTTAATCACTAAAAAAGAAATAGATATAAAAGACAACCACTTTCACTCAAAAGTGGTTATTATTAATGGAATTTATTATGGAAGAAAAAGGACTAGTTTTAAAAATTATGTGTTACACAATTTATTTAGCACATAACTAACCGCCACAAAACCAAAGGTGGCTGTAACTGTTGTAATTGCGCCAAACCCTGACTCACAATCCATTTTTTTAGGTCCATCTGCTTCACTTTTTGTTAAGCATACTTGTCCATTTTTAGAAGGATACGTTAATTGCTCAGTCGAAAATACACAAGGAATGCCGTATTTACCTTTACTATCTTTATTTAATTTATAATTATGCTTTAGTTTCTCTCGTAACTTCGCTACCAATGGATCTTGAATTGTCTTGGCTAAATCTGAAATTTTAATTTGGGTTGGATCTTTTTGCCCACCAGCTCCACCAATGGTAATAACTTTCAATTTTTGTCGCTTACAATATGCAAGAATCGCTGCTTTATCATGAACACTATCAATTGCATCGATAATATAGTTATACCGTGGTGATTGCTTTGTTCCTAAATATTCACCAACATTATCTGAATTAATAAAATCATCAATTTCATTTACAATGCATTCAGGGTTAATTTGTAAAATACGTTCAGCCATAACAGAGGTTTTAGCTTTGCCAATATTGGATTTTAACGCATGAATTTGGCGATTTGTATTTGTTACACAAACATCATCCATATCAATTAGGGTAATTTGACCAATACCGCTACGCGCTAGCGATTCAACAACCCAAGAACCTACACCGCCGATACCAATTATACAAATATGCGCTTGCGAAAAACATTGCAAAGCCGACTCTCCATAAAGCCTAGCTATACCACTAAAACGTTGAAAGTACGATTCTTTATTCATCAATAATTAATAATAGTGTTTTATACTAAAACACCTACTCTCCTGAAACTTTTTTACAAATTATAACTGTAATATTCTTTATATAAAGAGTTTATCAATAAGTATTAAAGATATTATACCTTTCATGAATAAAAAACCAAATTCATAACTCTTATAAAGGTCAACTACATCATTCCGATGATGAGTAATCGGTAAGATATTATGTGTATTTGTTTAACTTATTAGTTTTTCCTATAATTTACCATTTCACACCAAGCAATTGTACCTTTAGCTTGACCAAATAAGCAAAGTAGATAAAGAGTCTAATAACCTGTATCAGGTCGTAATATCCTCGTGCTTAGTCAGGCTAACGTCGAGCAAAATAGGGTTATATTTAAAATGGTTAACAATTTTAATATAAATTGAACATATCTATTTTTTAGATCAAACAAAATTGTTATACGCTAGATACTTAAGTCTTAACAGTATATAATATTAAAAATTTTCAATGTCAATTTAAATAAATTATTGGAGTTTTAATCTTTTATGAAAGAATATAAGGTAGTTATTTATCAAGAAAACGCTTTTTCTTCATTTCTTTTTGGATCAGCTAATGTTAATCCAGCTAGGTTTGCCGAGTTATTAAATAAAAATGCTGAAGCAGGCTGGCGTGTAGTAACGATGGAAAGAGAGATACGCCGCTTGTTCTTATTCTGGGATCGAGAAGCTCACATTGTTATCCTTGAGCGTGACCGTATTTAAATAATCTCAAAAGAATTTTTATTAAAATAATCCATTACAGGTAATAATATTTTAAATTAATAGTTGTAAGGTTAAAAATCAATATGCTCATTAGGGCATATTATTTCTACTAAATAAGATAAACTCAAACTGGCTAATTGCTAAATTAGTAAATTGGAAGTATTAATTCTTTGTTAAAAAGTTTCAGGAAACACTATGTTTCAGTATAAAATAGGCAACTTTAGGATTTATGCTGTAATTTTTGCTCTGCTAGAGCTAAAAAAACAATACCTATAATGATAGATAACCCACCAAGCATGCGTGTCAATGTAATTTGCTCATCAAAAACAATAACCGATACCAACATTACTGTAACCACCTGTAAATGAGAAGCGGCAAAAGCTGGACCCACTGGGGCTTTTTTTAATAATACCATCCAAGTGACAAATGCCCCTGTATAGCCAAGCATTACTAAATAAGCCCAACCATAAGTAAAAATACGGATTAACCAATCAATACTCACTTCAAATGGCATAGCTGATATTGCTGTTAATTTAAAGCTTGTTTGACCAAATGTGTCAAAAAATAATAGTAAAATGAATCCAATAATATAAAATTTTTTCATTACGTAAGCCCCACTAAAACTACGCCTGTAGTAATAAAAAATATACCAATGATACGAAATAAAGTAAGGTGCTCTTGAAATAAGATACGGCCAGCTAACATAACAGTAATGATATTAAATGAACCTAGTAAAATACCTTGCGACAAAGGCACTTTACTTAAAAATGCTAGCCAAAAAATAAAACCGATAAAATATGTGCCAAACCCCAACCAAAGCCAAAAGTTGCTAAATAATTTTTGCCAATAATGTAAACCCTGCTTATTTTTTGAAGTAATTGCGGCATACTTAAATGCAATTTGCCCAACAGTATCACAGGCAATATTAATTAACCAAAGAACAATAATTAAGGTTGACACTGCTGGCAAAATCCGTGTATTTCTAGCACACTATGTTTGATTAAAAAATCACTTTGTTGTGCTAACTGTTTAAATTGATGTTCGATATCTTGTGAATGTTTTTCGATGATTTGTTGACATTTATCGCAAATGAATAAAATTGAAATATGTTCAGGATCTTGAAAATGTGGACAAATAATATAGCTATTAGAAGATTCCACTTTATGGATAAAACCTTGTTCAAGTAAGAATTCAAGTGCACGATAAATTGTGGGAGGTTTAGCTTGAGGTTCGCTTAGTTTGAGTAGATCTAAAAGATCATAGGCACTCATTGCTTTATTTGCCGTTAACATAATATCTAAAACTGTTCGACGCTGCGTTGTCAGTTTAATACCACGTTTTTTGCATAAAGTTTCAATCTTTTCAATTAACAGATTATGCATTTAATATCCTTTACCTTTAGCCATAATTTTTTTGTGCAGCTTTTCTTCGTCTTATTTCTTTAGGATCATTGATTAAAGGGCGATATATTTCAATACGATCGCCATTTTTAACCAATTCATTAAGATCACAACGTTTTCCATAGATGCCGATTAAATGCGCATCTAGTTTAATCTGACATAACGATAAGATATTGGATTTTGTAATTGCTTGCAAGACATTCGTTTGCTCATCAACATTACAGTTAATTACTGTCGAATTATTCGGTAACGCATAAACAACTTGAATATTGATCATTTTAATAAATCTGCCTTGCTCTTTTTGAAAACGCATTAACCATACTAGTCATGATTTCTTTAAATACAGGGGTAAAAGTCATATCTAATAATTTATTTTTGAACTCAAAATCTAAATTAAAACTAATTTTGCTTTGGTTTTCAGTAATTTTAACAAATTGCCAACGACCCGATAATTGTTTAAACGGGCCTTCTAAAAGAGTCATATCAATTGAGTTAGGTTCATTGGCTCTATTTAATGTAGTAAAAGATTTTTTAAAACCGAACTTTTCAACCTCAATAAATGCAGCCATAATATTATCTTGTTTTCTAATAATACCAGATGCGATACAATCAGGAATAAATTCTGGATATTTCTCTATATCATTAACTAAAGCAAACATTTGTTCAATTGAGTAAGGCTCGATAACTTCGTGAAAAACATGCGCCATAATAATAAAATAAAAAGTTAAAATTAGTAGCATATAATATCACGTAACTCTATAATAACGCACATTATGACTAAGAAAAAATCACACAAGCCGGGATCGGCAACTATTGCATTAAATAAACGCGCACGCCATGAGTACTTTATTGAAGAGGAAATTGAGGCGGGATTATCCCTGCAAGGTTGGGAGGTAAAATCACTCCGTGCAGGTAAAGTAAATATTAGCGATAGCTATGTTTTACTTAAAGATGGTGAAGCATGGTTATTTGGTGCAACTATTACGCCATTAAATGTTGCTTCAACACATGTTATTTGTGAACCTATGCGCAATCGTAAGTTACTGCTAAATGAGCGTGAACTCAACTCATTATTTGGTCAGATTAACCGCCAAGGCTATACGGTTGTTGCCCTTTCGTTATATTGGAAAAATGCATGGGCAAAAGTAAAAATTGGTGTTGCCAAAGGTAAAAAAGAATACGATAAACGTACCGATATTAAAGAACGCCAATGGCAAGTTGATAAAGCACGTATTATGAAAAACGCAAATCGGTAATGTTTTGATTCACTCCGTAAAACATAACGCTAGCAGTAGATATCGATTCAATTTCTGTTTCAATTAGATTTGCTAGCGCTATCTTTTTTAGTACATTATAAATCTACAATATACTAACGTTGATCATCAACAGTTACACCTGCTGGCGGAGTAAATTTAAATTTATCTAATGCGACTTTACCTAGTGTTTGTCGAGACAAGTCATAAAAACTACGTTGGCCATCTTCTTCTATAATAGTAAAGTTAGAAATCATACCTGTAGGTAATACCGAAATAATAAAGTCTTGATTAGACCCATCTGTTGGTTTTAGGGTAAACGAATCTTGTTTACGAGTGACATTATAAACATTCCAAATTGGGTTCTGACTGTCAGTAATTAGTAACATTAATCGGTTATCAATCGCTTTTTTCAAGTCCATTACACTAACTTGTTGAACTGCTGGTGTATATACCCACATATTCTTTCCATCAGAAATAATCGATGTTTCATCAGGTTCATTCATCGTCCAATTAAAATAGTAAGGTCTACTAACCCATAGATCGCCTTTACCTTCTTGTACTTGTTGATTATCGGCCGTTTTCACATCTTGCGAAAACCTTGCATAAAACCCGTCAATTTTATCTAAACGTTGTTGTAATACTTCTTTATCGCCAGCCCATGCTGATAAACTAACTAATGCTCCGATTAAAAGTAAAAACTTTTTCATAATCAATCCTTATGTATTTATTCTATAAAAATATGTTAAATATATTTTGATTACTATATATGATCGAAATATTACCGTTTTTATTCCACTGGGGGAAGATATTTTCTTTTCTTTTTTCACTTACAAAATAACAAGTATATAATAGGTTTTATTTTACAAATGCGGATAAATACCTGCCATGCCGAGTATGTCTTTTGAATTTACTACTGATGAATTTAAACCATTAGCAGCTAGAATGCGCCCACGTAATCTAGCTGAATATATAGGTCAATCTCATCTATTGGGGAAAGATAAACCGCTACCAAAAGCAATTGAAGCTGGAAATTTACACTCAATGATCCTTTGGGGGCCGCCTGGCACTGGCAAAACAACTTTAGCTGAAATTATTGCTCATCATGCTAATGCTAAAGTTGAACGAGTTTCTGCCGTTACATCTGGCATAAAAGATATTCGTGAAGCAATTGAACGTGCTAAAATTAATCAGCAAGCAGGGATCCGCACTATATTATTTGTTGACGAAGTTCATCGTTTTAATAAAAGTCAACAAGATGCGTTTTTGCCTTATGTTGAAAACGGTACTGTTACGTTTATTGGAGCAACAACTGAAAACCCATCATTTGAATTAAATTCTGCGTTATTATCTCGTGCAAGAGTCTATTTACTCAAATCATTAACCAACCATGACATTGAGCAAATTTTACAGCAGGCAATGGATGATCCTAAGCGTGGTTATGGTAATAAAAACATCAATCTACCTGAAGAAATAAAAAAACAAATTGCAGAATTCGTTGGTGGCGATGCGAGGCGAGCACTCAATACTCTTGAACTATTAATTGACATGTCAGATGGGCATGAACTTACACCTGATTTACTCAAAGAAGTTATGGGAGAACGTAGTGCGAGATTCGATAATCAAGGCGATCGTTTTTACGATTTAATTTCCGCGGTACATAAATCAATACGTGGTTCCGCACCTGATGCCGCTCTTTATTGGTATGCCAGAATTATCTCTGCTGGGGGGGATCCGCTTTATGTTGCACGTCGATTATTAGCCATTGCTTCGGAAGATGTTGGTAATGCCGATCCTAGAGCTATGCAAGTCGCGCTTGCCGCATGGGACTGCTTTACAAGAGTTGGTCCTGCTGAAGGTGAACGTGCAATTGCACAAGCAATAATCTATCTTGCTTGTGCACCAAAAAGTAATGCAGTTTACCTTGCATTTAAACAAGCAATGACTGATGCCAAATCAAAACCTGATTACGATGTTCCTGAGCATTTACGCAACGCTCCAACAAGCTTAATGAAAAACTTAGGTTATGGCGCTGAGTATCGTTACGCCCACGATGAACCCAACGCTTTCGCAGCAGGTGAAAATTACTTCCCGCCAGAAATGGCTAATACAAAATATTATCGCCCAACAACTCGTGGTGCTGAAAAAAATTATACTGAAAAATTAGCATGGATAGAAGAACAAAACCTCTCAAGCTCTATTCAACGTTATAAGTCTAAAAAATAGAGGCTATGTTTATTTTTTATAAAAATATTCTGAAGGTATTTGATCTAACAAAATAATTATAAAATGGAGAATACTATTTCTACATACTTATTTTTGTACCTACCTTTAAATCTTAAAATAATGTTAAAAACTTTCAGGAAAGTATGTGTTTGAGTATAAAATTTTAAATAATTAAAGTGCTTTTTATCTAAAAATATGTCGGGTTTTTAACAACCTGGAGCAAGCAAATAGAATGACTGAAAATGACTTACCATTTATAATACTGAAAAAATCATGAGACATTAAATAGTATAACGCCTATTGAATACAAAACACAAAAACAACTAGCATGATTTTCTACGTTAGTTTTGTATTAAAAATGAGATAATCACACTTCAGCTCGCTGTAAACTATTAAAATTATGAAATAGGATTAATTTTATGCCGGCATTATCTGAATATATCAAACACTGAACTCAATATATTAGATAAAAAAGGATACCAAATTTGGTATGACGAAAAGTTAAAAATGTACTGTGCTGAAAAGAATGGTTGGGATTTTATAGCCGATTCACCATCAGGTTTGTTAGGTTTAATTAGGATTTATGAATTTAAAAAACCAGCTATATATAAAGAATATTGGTGGAAAGATGATGATAAAAACTTACTAAATAATTTAAGAAAGAAACCTAAATATATATCAATTATAGATAAAAATATAAGATAGGTTAAGGTTAAGTTACTACAAATAAAGCAAAAGCAACTAAGTGATTTTTTACATATTATAAGATGATAATGTAAAAGCAAAAAGCCCAGCATGACTGCTGGGCTCTCTATATTTAAAAGTCTGGCGGCACCCTACTCTCACATGGGTAATACCCACACTACCATCGGCACTACGGCGTTTCACTTCTGAGTTCGGCATGGGGTCAGGTGGGACCACCGCGCTATTACCGCCAGACATATCCTGTCTCTTTCAATTAGTATTGATATCTTCTACCATTATCTCATATCAATACCCATCTATCAATCCGGAACAAACTG
>NZ_LZHK01000018.1:0-447 GCF_001690415.1 Gilliamella sp. Imp1-1 | reverse complement strand
TGGTATGTCCACACATTTTAGTACCAAAAAGATAAGGTCATCGATTTCTTTTGTATTCAATCGGCGACTGGTAATTTAATGTTGAATGAAGTCGATTATAATTAAACCAATCCACATAGTGATTAAATTCCAATTTAAGTTGCGCCAGTGAATCAAAAATAGTATTTGACACAAATTCTGTTTTCACTGCTTTGAATGTGCTTTCTGCAATTGCGTTATCATAGGGGCAGCCTTTGCGACTTAACGACCGTTTAATTCCAAATGCTGTTAAACATTCATCAATCAAATAATTATCAAACTCTTTTCCTCTATCAGAATGAAACAACTCAATCGTCTGTAAGTTCATTGGAATTTGACTCATAGCTTGCATGACCAGTGCCGCTGTTTTATGCCTGCCAGCACTTCGCCCCACTATTTCTCGATTACTGATATCAACAATTACACAAA
>NZ_LZHK01000017.1:0-9169 GCF_001690415.1 Gilliamella sp. Imp1-1 | reverse complement strand
ATTGATATTTCTTCCAGGAATACCTCCTGTCCAAATATCATCATTATTTGCATTAGTATAATCTGCAACACTCGGCACTCGGTATCCAATTCGGTTACAGTAATTTTTTGCATCTTGCACAGATGCATTAATATTAGCCCCTTGGGCTATATACCATCTTTCAATTTTAAAGCTATACAAGACGTTACTTTTGGCTCTATCTGAATAAAGCTTAAATGTAGAAGGGCTAAAGTTTTTATTAGCACTACTGTTTACTGGTCCTTTTAGTACTATCTTTAAAGCTACATCTCGTGAGCCTTTTCCCCAACCTGGTGTTATTGCAGATGATAAAGCTAAACTAACTCCACTCCCTGATTCCGGGAATACTCTAGCGCCATTAGCTGAGATAATCTCTTCGGGCGTTACGTTTGCTAATAATAAATAAAAATAAACATTATTTGTTCCTGTCGATGGGAAATTACGTTGTGGATTGTTTATATCTTGTGGTACAAATCCTTTTCCTTTTACCCAATCAGGACCATCTAAATCTTTATATTCAGTATTATTACTGGAATCGTTTGATAAATTAGGTTGAGCATAACAAACCAATGGCGCACTTGGCTCAAAATAATCAGGATTCGATATCCATATCCATAAATCAACTGAACCTGCATCTCCGTCTGTACCATATTTTAGACACGGGTTTTCGAACGACGGTAATATTATGGCATCACTACGATGATTTTTTACGCGACCATTTTTACTAGTTAATGCTTCTAAACTCCATGAATATGGCAATAATAACACGCCCAACACCAACAAGAGTTTTCGAGATAATTTGAGAGATAATTTGGAAAATATAAATGAGTTTCGTGCAAAAACTCGGCGAATAGGATTATTTAATAAATTTAAATCGTAGGTTTGCCAGTGCTTGTGCCTTGTGCCTTGTGCCAGAAATGATAATGCATTATTGTCTACCTGTCAAGTAACATTTTGTTTTATTTGGATTTTTTATAATTATTTGCTTATTTAATAAGCTTGTTTTCCTATAACGGTAAAAGTATAGCCGTTTAAAAAATAGTTGGCTAGTTTTTTCGTGGTTTTTTGTAAAAAAATACAAATGAAATAGTCCTGTTTGGCGGCGACACCCGTCTCTTTCCCTTGTGAGGGTAATGTATCATGCTTCCATCCCTCAATAGATTCAAGCGCACAACAGTAATATTAACACAGTTAGAGTATCTTACATTATCTGCTTCTGATTTGTTAATACAAGAAAAAGAGAGAGTAAAACGGCTAAACTGTTTATTAAAAAAGTCAGAAGAAATTAATTTGACAGTACCACTGTAATTAATGAATTCTTTTCGGTCATCAACCATTTCGATGCGGATATCGAAATTATCCATTAGCGTAAGAAAAGAAATTATTCTAATAATATTAACAATATGGAACCACATGATATAAGTAAAAATAATTATATGAAGGTATAAATGTTTATTAGACCACTGAAATTAACTCAGCATATCGATGATGTACAGGGTCCTGAAAATGCAACAACGCTGATTCTTCTACACTTTCTGGGAACAGATTTGCACCTATGGGATTTGCAAATGCCGCTATTAACCGAGCGTTATCGGGTAGTCAGGTTGGATATGTTGATCAACTACGGAGTGGTGATGCCGAATTCGGAATGGTATCTAGATGTTATTAATAGCATGCGTTTATTAATATCAAGGATAATACAGTCACACAATTACTAAAATACTTACATATAGGAAAAGTTATTCAATGCCCAGTATTACTATTTATACAACATCAGATCATCACCTAGAAACTTGTGATTTTGCTGATTTTTCTACTTCTTTGACCAAACTTACCAAAGAGATTTTGAAAGCTAAAGATAATAATATCCATATAGCTTATCTAATTGCGGATGTAGGTTATGGGGAATCTGTATACTTTGAGGCTAAACTTAGACAAGAAGTTTTTCGTAGTGAGTCAGTCATGAATGAATTCTCACGTCAGGTTGATTTATTAATTAAAGAAAAGTTCGGCGTAATTGCGAGAATTCGTTGCTTTCTTTATGATTCCAATAATATTTTCGCAAAAAACTAAAAGGTAACTGTATGAATGATAAATTGGCAATGAAGGACCTCGGAGAGGTACTAGTAACTGCTGTTAGTGATGGCTACTTAAAAGTTGATTTTGGAATGCTGGCGAATATTAGTGAGACAGAGTGTTATTTCATTCAACAAAACGCCTGCCAAGATGAACCTAATTCAGTGCACATTAATGCCTTTTTAGTTCAACGCAAAGGTAAAAATATCTTAATTGATAGTGGCGCAGGTAGTTTTAAAGGATGGGGAGGAAGGATAGTAAATAATTTGGCTAAACTTGGGGTGAAACCAAATGATATTGATGCCGTATTACTCACACATGCTCATCCCGATCATATAGGTGGCTTGATCAACTCCTACGGAGAGGCTGTATTTCCAAATGCAGAATTAGTAATTAGTCAAGATGAGTATGATTATCTAAAAGATGACAAAAAGTTTTTTTCTTCCAGCGATCGTGTCAAAGGTAATTTTATTTTTGCTCGCAGTGTTTTCAAACAGTATCAAGAAAATCTGCGATTAGTTAATGAAGGTGAAGTACTTACTGGTATACATGCATTACCATTAAAAGGGCATACACCAGGACATACTGGTTATAAAGTCGAGGGAAAAAATAGTAGTTTATTGATTTGGGGTGATATCGTCCACTTTCCACATATCCAACTTTTAAAACCGAATGTCTCAATTGCTTTCGATTATGATCCTAAATTGGCAGCGGAAACCCGTATTCGCATCCTTGATATGGTGAGTTCTGAACACATTCTTGTTGGTGGGATTCATTTTGGATGTGAAGGTTTTGGTTATATTCAAAAGCTTAAAAGAGGATATGAAATTGTACTTACTGATTAATTAACTAATGTTTTTTCAAATCATATTTAATAATTTTGTAAGCTATCAATTGTAACTATCCCATAAAATAGTACATTAAAAAATTCTCTATGATAAAAGTAAAGGGGGATTTAATGATGAAAAAAATGACTGAACATCAAATCGTAGCTATTTTAAAAGAAGCTGAAGCTGATATTCCCGTTAAAGAGCTGTGCCGTAAATATGGCATGGGTAATTCAACTTTCTATAAATGACGAGAAAAATACGGCGGAATGGAAACTTCGGATATCAAACGCTTAAAGGAAATACTTTGAAGTCTCTCTGATGAAAATAATTTTGGCAAAGTTTCGAGAAAGAACCGTTGTCAATATACATACACCTTCTTGAAAACGGAATAAATTTTATATTCTGAATTTGGATAATAGTATTGTGAGAGAAAGGGATTGTGTCAATAAGATACTCTCCCATTCCTTTAATATCTGAGCAATGTGAAACAGTTTGCGTGTTAAAATATTTCAATAGCATAGTCTGAGCTAGCATCATGCGTACAGGTCAGTTAATAACCGATATCGTGCAACCGAGGATCTTGGAATATTGATATCATCATATCAATGAATTTATCAGTATCCAAATAGGGACAATCAACACGGTAGATAAGCTCAATTTTGAAATCATTAAACTCTCTAGCTAACTGATGAATTTTTATTTTGTTCTTAATTTCATTACTGATTGAGCAACGTAAGACCAGCGAGACCCCTTTGCCAGCGGCTATGTTTGAAAACAAAACAGGATAAGAACCACATTCAATTACTCGTTTAGGCGTAATGTTACCTTCATTAAACAGTACACTGAAATTGCGAGTTGATGTGGCACATTTTTTACTACTTAACAAAAAAACTTCCCCGTCTAGACTAGATATATTTGTGATTGGTAAATGATTTTTTTCTGTGACAATCACTAATTCGCTGGAGAGTAATGTGAAACATGTATGCCGTTTGTTAGAAAAGCCTGCTCCAATGATGACTGCATCAAATTCGTTTTTATCAAAAGCGTTGAGCAAACTGATCGTGTTTCCTATTGAAATATCGATGTTCCAACCCAACTCTTCACCAAAATCAATCAAAGCAGTAATTATATAGGGGGGTAAACACTCAATTATTCCAATTCTTATGGTCAACTGACCATCTTTGGAGTAGGAAATGTTGTTTTTACAGTCATTCGCTAGGTTCAGCATTTTAAGTGCGTATTCATAAAGTATCTTACCCTGTGTAGTAGGTAGACATCCTTCGATTTTCCTATCTAATAATGTAACATCTAGCTTTTCTTCTAGACTTCGTATTCGATGAGAAATACTAGACTGCACTCGATTTAGGCGTTCTGCGGCTTGGGTTATATTCCCTGTGTCTACGACTGTTACGAACGCCAGAAGTTCATCTAGCTTCATTTTAACTCTCCTTCTAAGTGTTGAATAAATATGTCAACAATATTTTTAGTTATCAGAAGAGGGCTTTTGTAGGATAGTCGCAGCAAAGATAGTACTAGGCTAAAAATAAACCTTCATATCTAACAACTCTATTCCATGAGCTTGTCTCAACATAATATTATTATGGGTATCAATCTTTTCGATGTACATCACGATTTTATTCACTGGTTTTTTATTATTCTGAGAATTATGATTTTAGCATTAATATCGTTTGTCTATTCTATAACGTAATAGTGACACAATCAAATAGTTGCATGATAAACCGAATAGACTTTGATACGTTATCTAGTGTTAATTACAGCTAATTATTGAAACTTTCTACTCGTAAATAGGATAAAATATGGTGCACACTAAGTTTGATAGAGTAATGAATGATCTGATTGATTATGCCTACGAGCAAACAACTTCTGATAATGATGCGATCCGCATGGCACATTTTTGTTTGTTAGATTCGATAGAGTGTGCGATAGCTGCCTCTTCTGATGCCGATTTTTTGAGATTGATGAATAGTGTGCAATTCAGCAAAAACAGTCAGGGCATTCCCATTATAGATAGATCTCTATGGTTAAGACCTTAGAAGGGATTACGGGTATGCTTCCGCTGATTAGTGAAAGTATGCACAATCGATTTTATGTCCTCACCGCTTACTGTTTTCTCAGAAGTATTCGTATCAACGGTAGCAAGCAGGAATGGAAAGCTCCTCGTAATCCAGTAATAGCTAGGCTAGAAGAAGTATTGATTCTTGGAATGATGACCTTTCTAGAAAGCAAAAGTTTAGAGACAAAAATTTTTTGCGCATAATTTCATTATAATAAAGGACCTGTAAATATGTCGTTGGTAAGTAATAGCAGTATTCTTGAGCAAGGTTTTGATGTACCAAGGCGCTATTTTGCAGCTGCGGCCATTTTGATAGGGGTGCTAATGTCAGCATTAGATGGTTCCATTGTTAATATTGCATTACCCTCCATTGCTTGTACGTTACAAATTGATTCTGCATCTAGTATCTGGATTATCAACGGCTATCAGGTTGCTAGCGCAGCCACGATGCTAATTTGTGCATCGCTTGGTTCGAGGATTGGTGAAAAGCGTTTTTATACAGCAGGTATGATTTTATTTACGCTCTCTTCCTTAGGTTGTAGCCTTTCTCCAACCTTTGGTGCTCTGGTCACTATGCGGATACTACAAGGAATTAGTTACGCTGTAATGATTAGCGTTGGGTTGGGGCTGTACAGAGTTATATTTCCACCTTATAAGTTGGGGACAATATTTGGGTTAAATGCGATGGTATTTGCGGTGGGTACGGCTGTCGGCCCAGCATTAGGAGGAATTATTATTTCTTATTTATCTTGGCCATGGCTTTTTTATATCAACATTCCATTTGGAGGGTTTGCTATAATCTTTTCGTTTATCTCATTAGGGAAAGATAATGAAAATGAAAAAGGCTTTGATTTAGCAGGAGCAATTAGCTCGGCAGGAGCATTAGGCTTGATGGTGATTACAGTTGATCAAATTGGTAGCTGGAAAAATCATTCGTTGATATTTTGCGCAGTGGTTTCAACGATCTTATTTATCCTATTTATTGCTGTCCAGACTCGTTCAAAGCATCCTTTATTACCGCTTGATATATTTTGTTCACGCCGATACACTTTTGCGGTGATCTCTTCCCTATCTATGTTTGTTGCTCAAGGAATTGCGTTGGTAAGCTTACCCTTTGTTTTACAACATACTTATAACTATTCTGTGCTAGAGTCTGCTTTTATCTTTTCAGCGTGGCCACTAGCTGTAGCTTGTTGTGCACCTATTGCAGGAAGACTGTCAAACCGTTTTAATCCTACCCATATATCTACTATTGGCGTGATGTTTTTTTGTATAGGTTTAGGTTCATTAGCTTTGTTATCGGAAGCAGCAACAGTGAGTGATTTCTTGTGGCGAGTGGTCATTTGTGGCGTTGGTTATGGTTTTTTTCTCCCGCCAAATAATAAGGAAATGTTTAGCAATGTTTCAAAAAATCGAACAGTCACAGCGTCTGGAGTATTATCTACAGCCAGAACGACTGGGCAGTCAATCGGTGCTGCATTGGTAGCTATGGTAATTGCGCTATTAAATGGATTAATGGAGAGTACCAACGCAGAATTTGGTGTATATATTTTTTCTATTGCTTGTGTGATTGCTGCAATATCATCAATTGTTAGTACATTACGTCTACGTTGTTAAAAAAATTCAAGAGGTGGTTAATTGTGTATATAAATTCCAAAGGTACTGTCAAATTAACTTTCTAATATGAGTTTAAATTTGATAACTAATTTTTTATTTATAATTTTGGGTGAAACTCGGGTAATAGAGACCATTTGGCAAATTGACATGTGACTAAAACTCGAAAGGGTTTAGCTAAGCACAAGCACCTTACACAATTGAAATGATCATAGATATTGCCAAATCGAGATAAGAATAATTGTGTTTGCTTTGATGACTTAAATTTAAGCATTTATATCGATAATATCATAGTTTTACTAAATCAAACTAAAAAATAATCATTTAACGATTAACAACTCTTCCCACCGAGTAGTATAACGCGGAGTCAGTAATTCACGTTTAATCTGCCAAGGGGCTTGCTTTCTTACGCTACCTAATTGCACCGTATGTTTACCCATCTTCTGGTTGATGGCATCCAGTGCTTGCATCAACTTATCACTTTTTTGCTTTTGCTCTATATTATTGAACGTTTCAAATAACTCATACTGCGTATTGGTGTGCTTAACCTGTAAGTCAAGTAACACCACGCCGGCCTTCATAAACAAAAAACCTTGTTTATAAATAGCCTGCAATCCCTTTTGTGCGGCTTGAATAATGAGCCGTGAATCATCTGTAGGCGAATGCAGTGGAACCACGATAGAAGGATGATATTGCACGATATCCTCACGAAATCGATTAGTTTTTAAAAATACCTGTACGGCACTAGTCACAGAACTTTGCTTTCTGAGCTTTTCAGCTCCTCGACTAGCATGAACGCGAATCGCTTCTTGCACATCAAATAGCTCACCAGTTAACTGTCCAAAGCTACGTGAAGTCATTATATTCTGTTTAGGAATAGATAAATCATCCAATTCGATACAAGGCGTACCTAGTAGCTCTAACACCGTCCGTTCAAGCATCACGGTAAATTGCTGTCTAATTTGTTTAGTGTTTGCTTGCCGCAAATCCCATGCAGTCTGGATGCCTAATGATTGTAGTTTCTCTGAAATACGCCTTCCAACACCCCACACTTTACCCACAGGAAACTGCTGCAAGACTCGACTCAATAAAGGTTTATTATTCGGTAAATAACAAACTCCTTGGTAAGTGGGTTGTTTTTTAGCAACATAATTGGCTATTTTGGCTAAAGTTCGTGTTGACGCAATACCGATACTGACGGGGATACCTGTATCACGTTTGACTTTGGTTCTTATTGTTTGACAGTGCGAAATAACATCTGAGAACCCTGTTAAGGAAATAAAGGCTTCATCAATCGAATACAGTTCTACATCTGCTGTATAATCACGCACTGTATTAAAAACACACTGACTCATATCACCGTATAGCTCATAATTAGAACTCAACAAGGTGATTTTTTTACGAACACTCGGGGAAATTTGATAAGCAGGCATACCCATCGGAACAAGTGGTTTCAACTCATTCGATCTCGCAATAACACAGCCGTCATTATTGGATAAAATACCAATCGGTTGTCCTTCAAGCTTAGGATTAAATACTCGCTCACAAGATGCGTAAAAATTATTACAATCCACTAACCCAATCACAAATAGCCACGACCTCTGAGAGAGTGGATCGTATGAATCACTACTCCCCAAATATGCACTTCTTTACCAGCTAATGAGATCGGTGGATAAAGCGCATTACCAGCTAATAAATGATATTGACCATTAATTACGCCAAGGCATTTACAGGTTAACTCTCCATCAATGGCTGCAATGACCACATCACCGACTACTGGCTCTAAAGAGCGATCAACAATTAATAAATCTCCACTAAAAACACCATAATCCACCATTGAATCACCCATTGCCTTGATATAATAGGTCGCACTTGGGTGTTTGACTAAATGCTCAGTTAAATCGAGTTTCGCTTCTAAATAATCATCAGCAGGCGAAGGGAAACCAGCTCTAACTGGTATATCCACCAACGGTAGTTGATTAATAATAGATGTGTCAACACAGCCAAGCACAATACAACTGAATTTGTACAAGAAAATACTCCTAAAAACTAAACGAAAGAACATCACCACTGTTTTTTAGTTATCGTGGTAAAAAAAGAATATGGATAAATATACAGTATACAATGCGAACTTCAACAGATTTTAGTGTAAAAAAATATAAAAGTGTAAATAAAGCACTATGTGAATAAGTTAGCTTGATAGTGTCAAATCAAGGAATAAAATTGGATATATCAAAGCGATTAATACAGAGTGTAATAACTTTTTTAGTTTAGACTACGTGCTACACTATCTACAAGAGCAACTTTTGAATCAATTAGTAAGTTCAACTGTACATGAAAAATAGACTATTTATTTTAATATTGTGTTTTAATTTTTCTATTATTATGACTGTAAGGGCTGAAATGATGAATCCTAATGTAAACATGAACCATTGAACAACATTTACAAGATGATAACCGTTTAGTGGAGTATAAGTTTTATAGCACTATTACAAAGAGAATTAGTTGATAAAAAAGATTTCTTCCAGCTAAAAGACCTAGAGAGTAATTAATCCTA